>NZ_RJPI01000004.1:0-157840 GCF_003943385.1 Streptococcus oralis | reverse complement strand
GGCAGACGCACAGGACTTAAAATCCTGCGATTGGAAACGATCGTACCGGTTCGATCCCGGTCCTCGGCATATAATAATGAGCACCCTTAGCTCAACTGGATAGAGTACCTGACTACGAATCAGGCGGTTAGAGGTTCGAATCCTCTAGGGTGCATTTTTTCTATTTAACTCGGGAAGTAGCTCAGCTTGGTAGAGTACTTGGTTTGGGACCAAGGTGTCGCAGGTTCGAATCCTGTCTTCCCGATTGATTTATTGACTAAGATACTTAAGTGAGTATCTTTTTTTGGCTCTTTGTCAACTGTAGTGGATTGAAGAAAAGCTAAGATCGAGAAAGGACAAATTTTGTCCTTTCTTTTTTTATGTTCAGAGTGATGAAAATCTATTTTTTGAAGTTTTCAAAGTTTCGAAAACCAAAGGCATTTCGTTTGATGAGTTTAATGAGATTATTAGTCGCCTCTAATTTTGCGTTAGAATAGGGTAGTTGAAGGGCGTTGACAATGTTCTCTTTATCTTTGAGGAAGGTTTTAAAGACAGTCTGAAAAAGAGGATGAACCAGCTTTAGATTGTCCTCAATGAGTCCGAAAAATTTCTCGGGTTCCTTATTCTGAAAGTGAAAAAGCAAGAGTTGGTAGAGATGATAGTGGTGTTTTAAGTCTTCTGAATAGCTCAAAAGCTTGTCTAGAATTTCTCTATTCGTTAAGTGCATACGAAAAGCAGGGCGATAAAATCTCTTATCGCTGAGTTTACGGCTTTCTTGTTGAATGAGCTTCCAGTAGCGCTTGATAGCCTTGTATTCATGGGATTTTCTATCGAATTGGTTCATGATTTGGACCCGCACACGGCTCATAGCACGGCTTAAGTGTTGCACAATGTGAAAGCGATCCAATACAATTTTTGCATTTGGGAGTGAAACAGTCTGGTAGACTGTTTCAGCCTGAGCCTAGAAATTCGAAAGCGAAGTCGTTTAGCCAAGTCATAGTAAGGGCTAAATATATCCATCGTAATGATTTTCACCTGCCAACGGACGGCTTGATTGTAGCGAAGAAAATGATTTCGGATGATAGTTTGTGTCCTGCCTTCAAGGACAGCGATGATATTGAGCTTGTCAAAATCTTGCGCAATGAAACTCATCTTTATCTCCCGATTGAAACAGTCACTCCCCTGACTGTTTCAACGTCCCAGGACATAATCTCAGGAAGTCGGCTAAAGTCATGTTTAAAGTGAAAGTTATTGAGCTTGCGAATGACAGTTGAAGTTGAAATGGCCAGCTGATAAGTAATATCAGTCATAGAGGTCTTTTCAATCAACTTTTGAGCAATTTTTTGGTTGATAATACGAGGGATTTGGTGCTTTTTCTTGACGAGAGAAGTCTCAGCGACCAACATTTTCGAACAATGATAGCACTTGAAACGACGCTTTTTCAGAAGAATTCTAGTAGGCATACCAGTCGTTTCAAGGTAAGGAATTTTAGATGGTTTTTGGAAGTCATATTTCTTCATTTGACTTCCGCAATCAGGACAAGATGGGGCGTCATAGTCCAGTTTAGCGATGATTTCCTTGAAGGTATCTCTATTAATAACATCCATAATTTGGATATTAGGGTCTTTAATATCGAGTAGTTTTGTGATAAAATATAATGGTTCCATATGATTCTTTCTAATGATGGTTTGATCGCTTTTCATTATAGATCTTATGGGACTTTTTTTCTACAACAAAATAGGCTCCATAATATCCATAGGGGATTTACCCACTACAAATATTATAGAGTCTGCAAACAACACCCCATGACTAGAAGATTCTTCTAACCATGGGGTGTTTTCTCTATAGGAGGGCTAGGTTATACTCCTCGAAAATCTCTTTAAACCACGTCAGCTTCGCCTTATCTACAACCTCAAAGCTGTGCTTTGAGCAGCCTGCGGCTAGCTTTCTAGTTTACTCTTTGATTTTCATTGAGTATTAGTTCTTTTTCTTGTTTTTTATCAACCATCCAAGTCCGAGAAGGGCAAGGATGCTGAATCCAGCAAGGGCAAGAAGGGATTTGTTCTCAGTACCTGTGTTTGGAAGGACCTTCTGAGAAAGAGTCTCTGTAGCAGTTTCTTGAGAGTCAGGATTTGCTACTAGGTTTTGGGCTTGGTCTTGTTCTGATTCAACTTCCAAGCTAGAAAGATCAAATTCTGGTTTTTCTTCCACAGATGGGGCAACGATGGCACCACCTTGAGACAAGCGGAGAACAACGGCAGTAAGAGCGTTCAATTGCAACCCTTTTTCAGTCCATTTAAGACCTTGAGGTTTAGCAATTCCTACTGGTCCTGCTTGGTTTTCATCAGCCAAGACTTCGGCCTTTCTCAAGTGAGCAAAGGCATTTCCCAAGTTGAATTCGCGAGCCTTACTATCCGCATTGACAAAGACAGCGTAGACATCACCGTTTGAAGCAGTGATTTGGTAGCCGATGATCACATCTTCTTTTTCAACGCCATTTTGTCCTGGGACAGTGATGAGGTGGACGCGCTCTTTGATGTCTTGCAGACTCTTGAGTCGGAAGGCGTCTGTAGATTGACGAAGGGCAATCAAGCCTTTCATGTAGTCACGGCTCTTGACATTTTCAGGGAAAGCTTTGCTATCTGTTGCCTTGGTCCAATCAAACTTGTTGACAGCATCACTAGAGTCGTAAGAGTCATGGATAAAGTAAGGATAGACAAATGGCTTGCCGTCCTTGTCACGCAACAAGTGAGACTTGTTTGGGACCTTATCCTCTGGAACAGGAGTCTTATAGGCTGGATCAAGGAATTGTTTAGTACGTCCATATTCCTGACCAGAGTGGATAAACGGAGTTCCTTGAGCAGTTAAGACCATGAGGTTTCCAAGTCGCAAACGACGATGGATCTCAGCGTAGTTTTCCGCCTTACTTGGGTCTTTTTTGATAGACTGAGCTATGATGTCAAAGAGGGTCAAGTTATCATGGGCTGCGATATACTGGATCACATCTCCAGGACTGTCTGCTTCAAAGTTAGTTGGTTGAGCAATCAGATTTTTAAAGATGGTATTGATATCGCGTTTTCCACCTGTGATAAAGGCCGGTTGACCTTCGTTTGGATAACCAGATTTGAGGTTGTTACGGATGTCATCTGAAAAGACAGCGACAGTATCGGTTTTCTTCATCCAAGACTGGTCAGCAGGTTGGGTTGGCATATTTTCATCACCAGCATAGGTTCTCCAACCTTCGCCTAGCATGATTAGATTTGGATTAAGGGCGCGTGCAGCCTTGTAAGCTTCTTCAATAGAAGCCGCATCATGGTCTCCCATCATATCGAAACGGAAACCATCCACTTTGTAGGTTTCAACCAGATACTTGATGGAGTCTACCAAGACGCGTTTAGACATGTAGTGGGTAGTTCCCAAACGACCGCCTCCAAAGTTAGTACGTGGAGTTCCGTCTGCGTCCATAAAGTGATAGTAGTTTGGCTCAATATCCTCAAAAATGTCAACATTGGCAGTATGGTTGTAGACCACATCCAAGATAGCCCCCATACCACGTTTATGGATTTCGTTGATGAGGTTTTTGAATTCTGCGATTCGTTTTTCTGGATCCTTGGGATCGCTTGAGTACATACCAGTCAAGGAGAAGTAGTTTTGAGGGTCATATCCCCAGTTGTAATTGCTGTTGCTTGAAGCGTATGCAGACAAACGTTCATGGTTTTTCAATTCATTGACAAAGTAGTAGGACAAGACTGGAAGGAGTTGGATATGGGTCACACCCAAGTCTTTGAGATAGTCTAGTTTTTCGATAAAGGCTTCAAAGGTACCAAATGGCTTGGTCAAATCTTTTGCGATGGCAGGATCGGAAGTAAAGTCACGGACATGAGCTTCATAGATGACCGCATCTTCGCGCGATTTGAAGTTGCGAATCTTACCGTAGGTCAAGTCTTGTGGGCCTAGTTTTGCTGGATCGACAAAGGCAGCTTTAGCGACCTTATGAGCTGCATCTGTTTTTGCTAGATCACTGTTCCAAGCCGCTAGTGATTTGGCATAAGGGTCAAGAACGAGAACGGTTTTACCTTGACGCTCGATTTGGTAGTGGTAGTAATAGCCAGTGTAGTTGCTGATACCTAGACCTGAGTTTGCGTCCAAAGTTTGTTTCCAGGTTCCTTTTTCTCCTTTTTCAAGGGCGACAGTTCCGACTACCTTTTCAGGGTCTTTCTTGTCGTAGACAACGACAGAAACCTTATCAGCACTTGGAGACCAGATGGTGAGATCGACACGCTTGCCATCTTCTTTTAGAGTTGCGCCGAGTGAACCATCGTAACTGTAGGACTCATCCTTGAGGCGCCAGCTTGAACGTGTGGTAAATCGGTCTGAATTGTAGCTGACAGTGTACGGGTGTTGAGTGTCAGAGAAGTCGCCGATGTAGGTCACTTTCTTACCAGCCTCATCCACTTCCACGTCTGTGATAGCTACTTTGTTTCCTTGATGGTCAGTGATGTTGGAGTGTTTAAGAATGTCTTCTTTCTTAGCTCCAACGAGGGTAGAAAAACTGCTTTCGATACGAGACTTGGCCACGTGTTGGGCACCAGTCATGCGGATGTCGTGCACATAGTAGGGGTTAGTGTAGATGGTTTCGTCATCATCCTTGAGGAAAATCTGACTGTGATTTTTTAGATCAGTGAATTTATAATCTTCTTTTCTGATTTTCACATCATCGCCTTTCTTGCTTTCGTCTAGTAATAAAAATCCAAATTCTCTTGCAGCTTCATTGAGTGGGATATCAATGTAACGGCCATATTTTCCAGTTGCGGTAAAGTCAGTACCGTCAGGCCATTCTCCACTGATTGGGTTCTTGACATCGCCCCAATACCAGAGAGATTTTTTGTCATAGTTGCCATCGGTGCGGTAGTAGTTGACACGAACAGTACCTGCTGGCTGAGGGCGGTAGTTGTATACCTTGTAGTTTTCATCCAACCAGGCCTCATTCATTTTTGGAGAAAGGCGCTCTACAGAACGGTCTCCAGTAAGGTTATCTCCTTTGGTGTTGTTGATGAGGAAGCTGATCTTCTTGGCTTGATCATTCTTGAGTTTGACGTCTAGGTAATAGCCATAGTCATCTTTCTTGGCATCCTTGAAGGACTTGGCTCCATTGGGCCAGTTTTCAGAAGGTTTTTCAACATCGTCCCAAGTCCAAAGACCTTGAGAATCCTTGTTTTCTTCAGGGAGTTTTTTTACGTGGATGCGGAAGTGGTTGTCTTCGATTGGTGATTCAGAACTAGTATCTGCTTGAGGTTTTTGATCAGAACTTGGCGTCGAAGTACTAGTATCTACTTTCTCTTCCTTGCTGTTAGGCTGACTTGTAGTAGCTTCTTCTTTTTTAGGTGTTTCAGCTACTAGAGGAGCGTCAGTTGCTGGGGTTTCCTTTTTAGCATCAAGGGAAGCGTTTGCATTGTTTTGCTCAGAAATAGGGCTTTGCTCTTGTGTTTGACTTGCTTCGGTCTCGGTAGGAGCCTTGGCTACAGCACTAGTATTTTCCTGAGCTTGAGGGAGGTTCTCGTTAGCCGAAATGGTTGGCATTGCAGCAGAAAGCAGGACAATGCTAGCACCGATAAGGACAGAACCTGTTCCATTTTTCAAGGAACGAATACCGTAAACCATTTTTTTCTCAGTTTGAGATGGGATCTTTTTCATCACAATTCTCCTTGTGTAGTTATTCTTTATCAGTATAGCATGAGGTAAAGATTAGTGCAAGCGTTTTCCTAATTTTTAAAAGAAAATTTTATGCTTCATTCTTTTGAAATTTTAAACCATTTTATAGGAAAAGATTGTTTGAAAAATAGTAAAAAAATCTTGAAAAATCTTGTCCGATAAGGTATAATTAGAGTAATCATTTGTCGTAGGTTTTGTCTGAAATATTGTCCAGACAAGACTCACAGCAGTTAAATCTCCTGAAAAAGTCGGATTTAGCTGCTCTTTTTGTGCTTTTTTTCAGGTTTTTGAGCTCTTGTAATAAAGATTTAAAGATTCTGAAAATTCATCAGAAGGACATGGTGATAGGGGTTTTACAACCATTTGACGAATATAAAAGCCTGATGAAGCAGGCTTGGAACTTTATTTACAAAGGAGAATCATCTTGGCAGGACATGACGTTCAATACGGGAAACATCGTACCCGTCGTAGTTTTTCAAGAATCAAAGAAGTTCTTGACTTACCAAATTTGATTGAAATTCAAACCGATTCATTCAAGGATTTCCTAGACCACGGTCTTAAGGAAGTTTTTGAAGATGTATTGCCAATTTCAAACTTCACAGACACTATGGAGTTGGAGTTTGTTGGCTATGAGATCAAGGAACCCAAATACACGCTCGAAGAAGCTCGTATCCACGATGCTAGCTACTCAGCACCCATTTTTGTAACCTTCCGCTTGATCAATAAAGAAACAGGCGAAATCAAGACCCAAGAAGTTTTCTTTGGTGATTTCCCAATCATGACAGAGATGGGTACCTTCATCATCAATGGTGGTGAACGTATCATCGTATCTCAGTTGGTCCGCTCACCAGGTGTTTACTTTAACGATAAAGTTGATAAAAACGGTAAAGTGGGCTACGGTTCAACGGTTATCCCTAACCGTGGAGCTTGGTTGGAACTTGAAAGCGACTCAAAAGATATCGCCTACACTCGTATCGACCGTACTCGTAAAATTCCATTTACGACCTTGGTTCGTGCGCTTGGTTTCTCAGGTGATGATGAAATCTTTGATATCTTCGGTGACAGCGAATTGGTTCGCAATACCGTCGAAAAAGATATCCACAAGAATCCAATGGACTCTCGTACAGACGAAGCTTTGAAAGAAATCTACGAACGCCTTCGTCCAGGTGAGCCTAAGACTGCTGAAAGCTCACGTAGCTTACTTGTGGCACGTTTCTTCGACCCGCGTCGCTATGACTTGGCAGCAGTTGGTCGTTACAAGATCAATAAAAAACTCAACATCAAAACACGCTTGCTCAACCAAACCATCGCTGAGCCATTGGTAGATCCTGAAACGGGTGAAATCTTGGTAGATGCTGGAACCGTTATGACTCGTAGCGTGATTGAAAGTATCGAGCCTCACTTGGATGGCGACTTGAACAAGATTGTATATATTCCAAATGATGCAGCGGTTGTGACTGAGCCAGTTGTTCTTCAAAAATTCAAGGTTGTTGCACCAACGGATCCAGACCGTGTTGTAACCATCATCGGGAATGCAAATCCAGACGACAAGGTTCGTACGGTGACTCCTGCAGATATCCTTGCTGAGATGAGCTACTTCCTCAACTTGGCTGAAGGTATCGGACGTGTGGATGATATCGACCACCTTGGAAACCGTCGTATCCGTGCAGTTGGTGAATTGCTTGCTAATCAAGTTCGTCTTGGACTTTCTCGTATGGAACGTAATGTCCGTGAGCGTATGTCTGTTCAGGACAATGAAGTTTTGACACCGCAACAAATCATTAACATCCGTCCTGTAACAGCTGCAGTCAAAGAATTCTTTGGCTCATCACAGTTGTCACAGTTCATGGACCAACACAACCCACTTTCTGAGTTGTCTCACAAACGTCGTTTGTCAGCCTTGGGACCTGGTGGTTTGACACGTGACCGTGCTGGATATGAAGTCCGTGACGTGCACTACACTCACTATGGTCGTATGTGTCCAATCGAGACACCTGAAGGACCAAACATCGGTTTGATTAATAACTTGTCATCATACGGACACTTGAACAAGTATGGTTTTGTCCAAACACCTTACCGTAAGGTTGACCGTGAAACAGGTGTTGTGACCAACGAGATCGTTTGGTTGACAGCCGATGAAGAAGATGAATTTACTGTGGCACAGGCCAACTCACGTCTGAACGAAGATGGAACTTTTGCTGAGAAAACTGTTATGGGACGTCACCAAGGGGTCAACCAAGAGTATCCTGCTAATGTTGTTGACTACATGGACGTATCACCAAAACAGGTAGTTGCCGTTGCGACTGCGTGTATTCCATTCTTGGAAAACGATGACTCCAACCGTGCCCTCATGGGTGCCAACATGCAACGTCAGGCTGTGCCATTGATTGACCCAAAAGCACCTTACGTTGGTACTGGTATGGAATACCAAGCAGCTCATGATTCTGGTGCGGCTGTTATTGCTCAGTATGGTGGTAAAGTTACATACGCAGATGCTGACAAGGTAGAGGTTCGTCGTGAAGATGGTTCATTGGACGTTTATCACATCCAAAAATTCCGTCGTTCTAACTCAGGTACTGCCTACAACCAACGTACCCTCGTAAAAGTTGGCGATGTCGTTGAAAAAGGCGATTTCATCGCTGACGGGCCTTCTATGGAAAATGGAGAAATGGCGCTGGGACAAAACCCAATCGTTGCCTACATGACATGGGAAGGTTATAACTTCGAGGATGCCGTTATCATGAGCGAACGCTTGGTCAAAGACGATGTCTACACATCTGTCCACCTCGAGGAATACGAATCAGAAACACGCGATACAAAGCTTGGGCCTGAAGAAATTACTCGTGAAATTCCAAACGTTGGTGAAGATGCTCTTAAAGACCTTGACGAAATGGGAATTATCCGTATCGGTGCTGAGGTTAAAGAAGGAGATATCCTTGTAGGTAAAGTAACACCTAAGGGTGAAAAAGACCTTTCAGCCGAAGAACGTCTCTTGCACGCTATCTTTGGAGACAAGTCTCGTGAAGTGCGTGACACCTCTCTTCGCGTACCGCACGGTGCTGATGGTGTCGTTCGTGATGTCAAGATCTTTACCCGTGCAAATGGTGATGAGTTGCAATCTGGTGTGAATATGCTAGTTCGCGTCTACATCGCTCAAAAACGTAAGATCAAGGTCGGAGACAAGATGGCCGGACGTCACGGAAACAAAGGGGTTGTCTCTCGTATCGTTCCTGTAGAAGACATGCCTTATCTTCCAGACGGAACTCCAGTCGATATCATGCTGAACCCTCTTGGGGTGCCATCACGTATGAATATCGGTCAGGTTATGGAGCTCCACCTTGGTATGGCTGCTCGTACCCTTGGTATCCACATCGCAACACCAGTCTTTGACGGAGCAAGTTCGGAAGACCTTTGGGACACTGTTAAAGAAGCAGGTATGGATAGCGATGCCAAAACAATCCTTTACGATGGACGTACAGGTGAGCCGTTTGACAACCGTGTATCAGTTGGTGTCATGTACATGATCAAACTCCACCACATGGTTGATGATAAATTGCACGCGCGTTCAGTCGGACCATACTCAACCGTTACCCAACAACCACTCGGAGGTAAAGCTCAGTTTGGTGGACAACGTTTCGGTGAGATGGAGGTTTGGGCTCTTGAAGCCTACGGTGCGTCAAATGTCCTTCAAGAAATCTTGACTTACAAGTCTGACGATATCAACGGACGTTTGAAAGCTTATGAAGCTATTACAAAAGGAAAACCAATTCCAAAACCAGGTGTTCCAGAATCCTTCCGAGTTCTTGTAAAAGAATTGCAATCTCTTGGTCTTGACATGCGTGTCCTTGACGAAGATGACCAAGAAGTGGAACTTCGTGACTTGGATGAAGGAATGGACGAAGATGTCATCCACGTAGATGACCTTGAAAAAGCCCGCGAAAAAGCAGCTCAAGAGGCTAAAGCAGCCTTTGAAGCTGAAGAAGCTGAAAAAGCAACAAAAGCGGAAGCAACAGAAGAAGCTGCTGAATAAGAATAAGCAGTTCACTTAAAATAGAAAGGGAAGAAATAGTGGTTGATGTAAATCGTTTTAAAAGTATGCAAATCACCCTAGCTTCTCCAAGTAAAGTCCGTTCATGGTCTTATGGAGAAGTCAAAAAACCTGAAACAATCAATTACCGTACCTTGAAACCAGAACGTGAAGGACTCTTTGACGAAGTCATCTTTGGTCCTACAAAAGACTGGGAATGTGCTTGTGGGAAGTACAAACGCATTCGTTATAGAGGGATTGTTTGTGACCGCTGTGGGGTTGAAGTAACGCGTACGAAAGTTCGTCGTGAGCGTATGGGGCACATCGAGTTGAAAGCTCCTGTGTCTCACATCTGGTACTTCAAGGGAATTCCAAGCCGTATGGGCTTGACCCTTGATATGAGTCCTCGCGCCCTCGAGGAAGTTATCTACTTTGCAGCTTATGTGGTGATTGATCCTAAGGATACACCACTTGAGCACAAGTCTATCATGACAGAGCGTGAATACCGTGAGCGCTTGCGTGAGTATGGTTATGGATCATTCGTTGCCAAGATGGGTGCCGAAGCTATCCAAGACCTCTTGAAACAAGTAGATCTTGAAAAAGAAATTGCTGAACTCAAAGAAGAGTTGAAAACAGCTACTGGACAAAAACGTGTCAAAGCCATCCGTCGTTTGGATGTTTTGGATGCCTTTTACAAGTCTGGAAACAAACCTGAATGGATGATTCTCAACATCCTTCCGGTTATTCCACCAGATCTTCGTCCAATGTTGCAGTTGGATGGTGGCCGTTTTGCCTCATCTGACTTGAACGACCTTTACCGCCGTGTTATCAACCGTAACAACCGCTTGGCTCGTTTGCTTGAGTTGAATGCACCAGGTATCATCGTTCAAAATGAGAAGCGTATGCTTCAAGAAGCAGTTGACGCTTTGATTGACAACGGTCGTCGTGGTCGTCCGATCACAGGACCAGGTAGCCGTCCACTGAAATCATTGAGCCACATGCTTAAAGGGAAACAAGGACGCTTCCGTCAAAACTTGCTCGGTAAACGTGTTGACTTCTCAGGACGTTCCGTTATTGCCGTTGGTCCAACTCTTAAGATGTACCAATGTGGTGTGCCACGTGAAATGGCTATCGAGCTCTTTAAACCATTTGTGATGCGTGAAATCGTTGCCCGCGACATCGTGCAAAACGTGAAAGCAGCTAAGCGCTTGGTAGAACGCGGAGATGAGCGTATCTGGGATATTCTCGAAGAAGTAATCAAAGAACACCCAGTGCTTTTGAACCGCGCACCGACCCTTCACCGTTTGGGTATCCAAGCCTTCGAGCCAGTCTTGATTGATGGTAAGGCCCTTCGCTTGCACCCGCTTGTCTGTGAAGCCTACAATGCTGACTTTGACGGGGACCAAATGGCTATCCACGTACCGCTTTCAGAAGAAGCCCAAGCAGAAGCTCGTATCTTGATGTTGGCTGCTGAGCACATCTTGAATCCGAAAGATGGTAAACCAGTTGTTACTCCATCTCAGGACATGGTTTTGGGTAACTACTACTTGACCATGGAAGAAGCTGGTCGTGAAGGTGAAGGAATGGTCTTCAAAGACCGTGACGAAGCTGTTATGGCTTACCGTAATGGTTATGTTCACCTCCACTCACGTGTTGGTATTGCAACTGACAGCCTCAACAAACCTTGGACTGAAGAGCAAAAACACAAGGTCTTGCTGACAACAGTTGGTAAAATCCTCTTCAACGATATCATGCCAGAAGGTCTACCTTACCTGCAAGAACCAACAAATGCTAACTTAACAGAAGGCGTTCCAGCTAAATACTTCTTGCCACTAGGTGGAGATATCAAGGAAGCCATTCGCAACCTTGAACTCAACCCTCCATTCAAGAAGAAAAACCTTGGAAATATCATCGCTGAAATCTTCAAACGTTTCCGTACGACAGAAACTTCTGCCCTACTTGACCGCATGAAGAACCTCGGTTACCACCACTCAACTCTTGCAGGTTTGACAGTAGGTATCGCCGATATCCCAGTCGTTGATGACAAGGCTGAAATCATCGAAGAATCACACAAACGTGTAGAACAAATTACCAAACAATTCCGTCGTGGTATGATCACAGACGACGAGCGCTACAACGCTGTTACAGCTGAATGGCGTGCAGCCCGTGAAAAATTGGAGAAACGTTTGGTTGCCAACCAAGATCCTAAGAATCCAATCGTTATGATGATGGACTCTGGAGCCCGTGGTAACATCTCAAACTTCTCACAGCTTGCCGGTATGCGTGGTCTGATGGCCGCTCCGAACGGACGTATCATGGAATTGCCAATCCTTTCAAACTTCCGCGAAGGTTTGTCAGTACTCGAAATGTTCTTCTCAACTCACGGAGCCCGTAAGGGTATGACCGATACGGCCCTTAAGACAGCCGACTCAGGTTACTTGACTCGTCGTTTGGTTGACGTGGCCCAAGACGTTATCATCCGTGAGGACGACTGTGGAACAGACCGTGGTCTCTTGATCCGCTCTATCGCAGAAGGAAAAGAGATGATCGAGTCTCTCGAAGAGCGTCTCAATGGTCGTTACACTAAGAAAACTGTTAAACATCCAGAAACTGGTGCGGTTATCATCGGTCCAAATGAGTTGATTACAGAAGACAAGGCGCGTGAAATTGTTAATGCTGGTGTGGAAGAAGTGACTATCCGTTCCGTATTTACATGTAACACTCGTCATGGTGTCTGCCGTCACTGTTACGGTATCAACTTGGCGACTGGTGATGCGGTTGAAGTTGGTGAAGCAGTTGGTACAATCGCTGCCCAATCTATCGGGGAACCTGGTACACAGCTTACAATGCGTACCTTCCACACGGGTGGGGTTGCCTCAAATACCGATATCACTCAAGGTCTTCCTCGTGTCCAAGAAATCTTTGAAGCCCGCAATCCAAAAGGGGAAGCGGTTATTACAGAGGTCAAGGGACAAGTTACAGCTATCGAAGAAGACGCTTCAACTCGTACCAAGAAAGTCTTTGTTAAGGGTGAAACTGGCGAAGGTGAATACGTGGTTCCATTTACAGCACGTATGCGTGTCGAAGTTGGAGACCAAGTCTCTCGCGGTGCAGCTCTTACAGAAGGTTCTATCCAACCAAAACGTCTCCTTGCTGTTCGTGATGTCTTGTCAGTTGAAACCTACCTCCTCGGTGAAGTACAAAAAGTTTACCGTAGCCAAGGGGTAGAAATCGGTGACAAACACATCGAGGTAATGGTTCGTCAAATGATCCGTAAAGTTCGTGTCATGGATCCAGGTGACACAGACCTTCTCATGGGTACTCTCATGGATATCAATGACTTTACAGATGCCAACAAGGATGTCCTTATCGCAGGTGGAGTTCCAGCGACAGGTCGCCCAGTTCTTATGGGAATCACCAAAGCCTCACTTGAAACAAATAGTTTCTTGTCAGCGGCTTCCTTCCAGGAAACAACTCGTGTCCTTACAGATGCGGCTATCCGTGGTAAGAAAGACCATCTCCTTGGACTTAAAGAAAATGTTATCATCGGTAAGATCATCCCAGCAGGTACTGGTATGGCTCGCTACCGTAACCTTGAACCACAGGCTATCAATGAAGCAGCGTATTTGGCTCCAGAACAAGAAGAGACAGAAAATGCTCCAGTAGACGAAACTGTGGAAATCCAAGTTGAAGAAACAGTAGAATAAAAGCAAACGAGAGAACCTTCGGGTTCTCTTTTGTTTTACACTTCTGCCTATTGGGGTTAAGTGAGCACGACGCAATATCTCTCAAATCGCTTCAACTATTTTTCATTTTTGTCAGTTGAGCGTTAAAACAGGACACTTGAGAAGAGGGGAGGGATTTTATCTTTCTCGCAGAGTATAATCATGTATACGAAGGGAGAACTGAAAATGATAAAATCAATTCGCATCTTATTGTTATTAGCTTTGATCCAGATTAGTCTGAGTAGCTGTTTACTGTGGAAGGGATCCGTCTTAACCTTAAAGCAATCAAGCGCCTATTTTCTAGTGTTTATCGTATTGGCATCAGGTCTGTGCGCGGGGATGAATTTCTTTTATACCCAAGATCAGGATGTCCATAGCATTATAAATAGTCAGAAAAAAGTGAAACTATTTTATAGTACCTTGTTGGTTTTAAACCTAGTAGGTGTCTGTCTGGTGTTGTCGGAGACTATTTTAACACAGACAGCTTTTCAGCAAGAGCTGGTAGATCTTTTCTTGCCCTCCTTCTTTTTCTTGTTTGGTATTGATTTACTTGTCTTTTTACCGTTTGAAAAATACAGCCGAGATTTGGGAACCACTCTCAATAAGAAAAAAACAGTTATCCTGACAGTTCTCGCAACCTTGCTGTTCTTAAGAAATCCAATGACAGTTTTATCCATTTTTTTTTATGTTGGTTTAGGCTTCATTTTTGCTCGGTTTTTATTTCCAAAATCTATGAGAAGAGAATTTTCCTTTTACGGGCATGTAATCCGAGATATTTTACTTGTCAGCGCCATGTGTATATTTTTTTAAAAACACTTTTCTATCAATAAAAATCCCTTATTTTACCAAAGTTGTTATAGTAAGTTTGTAAAGAAAATTTACATAAAAGAAAACTTTTTGGTATAATAGTAGTATGTACACAAAAAATGAAGAAGAGCTGATCAATCTGGGAGAACGCCTAGGAACCTTGCTCCAAAAAAACGATGTTTTGATCCTGTCTGGAGAACTGGGCGCTGGTAAAACAACCTTTACCAAGGGTCTTGCCAAGGGATTGGGTATTCGTCAGATGATCAAAAGTCCAACTTACACTATCGTGAGAGAGTATGAGGGTCGCCTTCCGCTCTATCACTTGGATGTCTATCGGATTGAGGGGGATGCTGATTCGATTGACTTGGATGAGTTTCTCTTTGGTGGTGGTGTGACCGTTATCGAGTGGGGACATCTTTTGGGTGAGGATTTACCAGATTCTTACTTGGAGTTGGAAATTTTGAAAGAAGCCGATGGTCGTTGCCTTCAATTTACAGCTCATGGTTCTCGGGCTGAACAACTCATCAAGGAGCTTCAAAATGGAGTATGAACTTTGTATTCGTGAGGCTGAAGCTCATGATGCAGCTGCTTTGGTTGCATTTTTGGATTTAGTTGGACAGGAGACAGATTTCACCAGTCTGGATGAAAATGGTATCCTGATGACAGAATCTGAAATGGCGCTTTTTATTGAAAAGCAAGCGACTTCAGATAACCAAATCACTCTCCTAGCCCTCCTGAATGATGAAATTGCAGGTGTTTTGAACATCACGGCAGAGCAACGTATACGGATTCGTCACATCGGGGATATCTTTTTGGTCATCCAAAGGAAGTTTTGGAATCATGGCTTAGGAAGCATACTCCTTGAAGAGGGAATTGAGTGGGCTAAAACCAGTGGAGTTCTGCGTCGTTTGCAGCTCAGTGTACAAAAGCGCAACGAGGCAGCTATCCACCTCTATTCAAAATTTGGATTTGTTACAGAAGGCTTACAAGAAAGAGGAGCCTATTTAGAAGAAGGGAAATTTTTAGACGTTTGCCTGATGGGTAGACTGATAGATAAGTGATAAGATGGTAAAAAAAATAATCGGAATGCTACTAGCTTTTCTAGCAGTAACGGCTTTAGGTGTGGGTGCTTATGCCTATACTATTTATTATCAAGGAACTGAAACCTTAAGTAAAAAAACTTATAAGAAAATTGGTGAAGAAACCAACGTTATCGAGGCAACTGAGCCTTTGACCATTCTCTTGATGGGGGTGGATACGGGAAATGTAGAACGGACAGACCCTTGGGCGGGGAATAGTGACTCCATGATTCTTTTGACAGTCAATCCAAAAACCAAGAAAACAACCATGATGAGCTTAGAGCGGGATATTTTGACCAAGATTGATCTTGGAAATGGCCAAATTCAGGAGGCAAAACTCAATGCAGCTTATGCAAATGGTGGTGCAGAGTTGGCTATTTCAACCATTCAAAAAATGATGAACATCCATATCGATCGCTATGTGATGGTCAACATGCAAGGACTCCAACAGCTAGTTGATGCAGTTGGGGGCATCACAGTCAACAACACACTCGGTTTTCCAATTTCGATTGCTGATCAGGAAGAATTTAATAAAATCTCGATTGGAGTCGGTGAGCAAACTTTGAATGGTGAGGAAGCTCTGGTCTATTCACGGATGCGTTATCAGGATCCTGAGGGAGACTATGGTCGTCAAAAACGTCAACGTGAAGTCATTCAAAAGATTATGGAAAAGGTCTTGAGCCTCAATAGTATCAGTCATTATCAAGCTATCTTAAAAGCGCTTAGTGATAATATGCAGACAAATGTTGATTTGTCTGCCTCCAGTATCCCACAACTACTTGGTTACCAAGATTCCTTTAAAAACATCGAAACACATCAACTTCGTGGTGAAGATGCTGAGTTGCAAGGAATCTCTTACCAAATCGTAACGAGAGAGCATATGCTGGAAATGCAAAATCTTTTGCGTCGTTCCCTAGGGAGAGAGGACGTAGCAGAGTTGGAGACCAACGCTGTTCTGTATGAAAATCTTTATGGTCGAACAGCACCTTCCACAAATGCTTCAAACGAAGAGATAGAATAAAACAAAGAATCAAATCGTGGGACTTTCCTGCGATTTTTTCAAAAAAATTCGAATAGATAGGTAGGAGGAAAGATGAAAGCAGAAATCATTGCTGTAGGAACGGAAATTTTAACAGGGCAGATCGTCAATACCAACGCCCAGTTTTTATCAGAAAAGCTAGCAGAAATTGGAGTAGATGTCTACTTCCAAACAGCTGTGGGAGATAATGAAGCGCGTCTCATGTCCTTGCTAGAGATTGCGAGTTCGCGTAGTAGTCTAGTCATTTTGACAGGGGGCTTAGGGCCAACTGAGGATGATTTAACCAAACAAACTCTGGCAAAATTTTTGGGAAAAAACTTAGTGTTTGACCCTCAAGCGCAAGAGAAACTGGATGTCTTTTTTGCTCAAAGGCCAGACTATGCTCGGACACCTAATAATGAGCGCCAAGCCCAAATTGTAGAAGGGGCGACTCCACTGCCAAATGAGACAGGCTTAGCGGTAGGAGGGGTATCGGAAGTAGATGGCGTGACTTACGTAGTCCTTCCAGGACCTCCAAGCGAGTTGAAACCTATGGTCTTAAATCAACTTTTGCCCAAGTTGATGACTGGTACCAAGTTATACTCACGAGTGCTCCGTTTCTTTGGGATTGGTGAAAGTCAGTTGGTGACCATTTTAGCGGATTTGATTGATAATCAAACCGACCCGACCTTGGCTCCGTATGCCAAAACGGGAGAAGTGACCTTGCGTTTGTCTACAAAAGCAGTCAGTCAAGAAAAGGCTGATCAAGCACTGGATATCCTAGAGAATCAAATCTTGGATCGTCAGACTTTCGAGGGAATTTCTCTACGAGACATCTGTTATGGATATGGGGAAGAAACCAGCCTAGCAAGTGTCGTTGTAGAAGAACTAAAGAAGAGACAGAAAAGCATTACTGCGGCAGAAAGCTTGACGGCAGGCCTCTTTCAAGCGACATTAGCAAACTTTTCAGGCGTTTCAGCAATCTTTAATGGAGGGTTTGTCACTTACAGTCTAGAAGAAAAGTCCAAGATGCTGGAAATTGCCGAGCAAGAGCTAAAAGAACACGGGGTCGTTTCAGAGTTTACGGCTCAAAAGATGGCAGAGCAGGCACGGCTAAAGACTCAGTCTGATTATGGAGTCAGTTTGACGGGTGTGGCTGGGCCAGATAGCCTAGAGGGGCATCCAGCTGGGACAGTCTTTATTGGATTGGCACATGCAAAAGGAACAGAAGTTATCAAGGCCAATATCGCAGGACGGAGCCGAGTAGATGTTCGTCAGATTGCGGTCATGCATGCCTTTAACCTAGTTCGCAAGGCTTTATTAAGTGACTAACTTTTGATATAATAGTAGACAGGTCTTAGGACTATTAGAATACAGGAGAAAAGAATGGCGAAAAAACCAAAAAAATTAGATGAAATTTCAAAAAAATTCGGAGCTGATCGTGAAAAAGCCTTGAACGATGCTCTGAAATTGATTGAGAAAGACTTTGGTAAAGGCTCAATCATGCGTTTGGGTGAACGTGCGGAGCAAAAAGTGCAAGTGATGAGTTCAGGGTCGTTGGCTCTGGATATTGCTCTTGGTTCAGGTGGTTATCCTAAAGGACGTATCATCGAAATCTATGGACCAGAGTCTTCTGGTAAGACAACGGTTGCCCTTCATGCGGTGGCGCAGGCGCAAAAAGAAGGCGGTATTGCAGCCTTTATCGATGCGGAACATGCTCTTGACCCAGCCTATGCTGCAGCCCTTGGTGTGAACATTGACGAATTGCTCTTGTCACAACCAGATTCAGGGGAGCAAGGTCTTGAAATTGCAGGAAAATTGATTGACTCAGGTGCAGTTGACCTCGTCGTTATCGACTCAGTTGCAGCCCTTGTACCTCGTGCGGAAATTGATGGGGATATTGGAGATAGCCACGTTGGTTTGCAGGCTCGTATGATGAGCCAGGCCATGCGTAAACTCGGAGCTTCTATCAATAAAACCAAAACAATTGCCATTTTTATCAACCAGTTGCGTGAAAAAGTTGGAGTCATGTTTGGAAACCCAGAAACAACTCCTGGTGGACGTGCTCTGAAATTCTACGCTTCAGTCCGTTTGGATGTTCGTGGAAGCACACAAATCAAGGGAACTGGTGACCAAAAAGATACCAATGTCGGTAAGGAAACCAAGATCAAGGTCGTGAAAAACAAGGTGGCTCCACCGTTTAAGGAAGCCTTTGTTGAAATTATGTACGGAGAAGGGATTTCTAAGACCGGTGAACTCTTGAAGATCGCAAGTGATCTCGATATCATCCAAAAAGCAGGAGCTTGGTACTCTTACAAGGGTGAAAAAATCGGGCAAGGATCTGAAAATGCTAAGAAATACTTGGCAGATCACCCAGAAGTCTTTGATGAGATTGACCATCAAGTTCGTGTTCAATATGGCTTGATTGAAGATGAAGAAGGGACAACTCCTACTTCTGTCGCAGAAGATCTAGCACCTAACCAAGAAGTAACACTTGACCTAGGCGATGGACTTGAAATCGAAATTGAAGAATAACATAAAAAGTAGCAGATAGGAACTGCTACTTTTTATGTTTATTTCAGATGAAAGAACTAATGATCACTAAAACGACGGTATTCGATGTGAAAGTCAAAATAATGTTCATCCTGTAACTTTTGGAAGATGTCGCGATAGGCTTCTTCGTCAAAATGGTCGCCACGATAGAGGATTTCAAAACTCAGATCATCGTACTCTAGAAAAGCGTTGGCTGTTTTAAAGCCATTTTGGCGATAGAAGTCCATGCGGGCCTTTCTCTGCTCCAAGTTATCGCATTCTTCATCCAAGCGCTCGACTTCTAGCAACATGGTTCGCTGGTAAAAATCTGTCAGCTTTTCGATGATTTCCTTTCCGTACCCATGGCTCCTCAAGTGAGGCATGATGGCAAAAAAGCTGATATAGAAGGCTTTTTGATTGGAGATGGAGAAGGCAAAGCCAACAAACTCTTCTTCGTTATAAAAGGCAAAAAAGTGCGCGTCATCTCGGTCCTGATAGCGTAAGAACTCTGACAGAGGGACTCGTTCTTCCTCGGGGAAAGCTTCCTTGTTTAGCTTTTCAACCTTATCAAGATCTGGAAACACATCGGTTATTAATTGACTGGTCAAACTCATAAGTGACCTCCTTTTCTTGATTATAGCAAATTGTTTCTCTGTAAGCAATTGATTTTAAGAAAGCCAAGCAATCCTTGTCGCTCCTCTAGAAAGCTGATATAATAGCTTTATGAATAAGAAACGATCCGTGGACCTGATACATGGTCCTATTCTTCCTGCGCTGTTAAGCTTTGCCTTTCCAATCTTGCTGTCAAATATTTTTCAGCAACTCTATAATACAGCTGACGTCTTGATTGTTGGGCGTTTTCTTGGTCAAGATTCCTTAGCTGCAGTAGGGGCGACAACGGCCATTTTTGACTTGATTATAGGCTTTACTCTAGGTGTTGGAAATGGCATGGGGATCGTCATTGCCCGCTATTATGGAGCTCGTAATTTCACTAAAATTAAAGAAGCAGTAGCAGCAACCTGGATTTTAGGAGGGCTTCTCAGTATTTTGGTCATGCTGATGGGCTTTGTCGGTCTGTATCCACTCCTGCAATATTTAGATACTCCTGCAGAAATCCTTCCTCAATCCTACCAATATATTTCTATGATTGTGACTTGTGTAGGTGTCAGCTTTGCTTATAATCTCTTTGCAGGCTTGTTGCGGTCCATTGGTGATAGTCTAGCAGCTCTTGGCTTTCTGATTTTCTCTGCCTTAGTCAATGTGGTTCTGGATTTGTATTTCATTACGCAACTGCATCTGGGAGTTCAATCTGCGGGGCTTGCTACCATCATTTCGCAAGGCTTGTCAGCGGTTCTCTGCTTTTATTATATTCGCAAGAGCGTTCCAGAACTGCTCCCTCAACTTAAGCATTTTAAATGGGACAAGGCCTTGTATGCGGATCTCTTGGAGCAAGGTTTGGCTATGGGGTTGATGAGTTCGATTGTGTCTATCGGTAGTGTGATTTTACAATCCTCTGTCAATACCTTTGGTGCTGTGATTATTAGCGCCCAGACAGCGGCTAGACGCATTATGGCCTTTGCTCTGCTTCCGATGACGGCTATTTCTTCTGCCATGACAACCTTTGCTTCTCAGAATCTCGGGGCTAAGCGACCAGACCGCATTGTTCAAGGACTTCGAATCGGTAGTCGTTTGAGCATGTCCTGGGCAGGTTTTGTTTGTATTTTCCTCTTTTTTGCCAGTCCTAGCTTGGTTTCCTTCTTGGCCAGTTCGACAGATACTTACTTGGTAGAAAATGGTAGTCTTTACCTGCAAATCAGTTCAGTCTTTTATCCGATTTTGAGCCTTTTGCTGATTTATCGGAATTGCTTGCAGGGATTGGGGCAGAAAATCTTACCACTTGTTTCCAGTTTTATAGAACTAATCGGGAAAATCGTTTTTGTGGTCTTGATTATCCCTTGGGCAGGGTATAGGGGAGTTATCCTTTGCGAACCCCTTATCTGGGTTGCCATGACCATTCAACTGTACTTCTCACTATTCCGTCATCCCTTGATAAAAGAAGGCAAGGCTATCTTGGCAACAAAAGTGTCATCATAGCTCGATTTGCTGAACAAAATCCATTTCCTCTAGTGAAAATCGAAAAAACTTGTGTTATAATAAGAAAGATTAAAATGTGAAAAAAGGAGATTCCTAATGGGACGTAAATGGGCCAATATCGTAGCCAAGAAAACGGCTAAAGATGGAGCTAACTCTAAAGTATATGCAAAATTTGGTGTAGAAATCTATGTAGCAGCTAAAAAAGGTGATCCAGACCCAGAATCAAACACTGCTTTGAAATTCGTTATCGACCGTGCTAAACAAGCCCAAGTGCCAAAACACGTTATCGATAAAGCGATTGATAAAGCCAAAGGAAACACAGACGAAACCTTTACAGAAGGACGTTACGAAGGTTTTGGACCAAATGGTTCTATGCTGATCGTTGATACTTTGACTTCTAACGTCAACCGTACCGCAGCAAATGTCCGTGCAGCTTTTGGTAAAAATGGCGGAAACATGGGTGCTTCAGGTTCAGTTTCATACCTCTTTGATAACAAGGGTGTGATCGTATTTGCGGGTGAGGACGCTGATGCAGTCTTTGAGCAATTGCTCGAAGCAGATGTGGATGTGGATGATGTAGAAGCAGAAGAAGGAACAATCACGGTTTATACAGCTCCAACAGACCTTCACAAGGCTATCGTTGCCCTTCGTGAGTCTGGCATCGAAGAATTCCAAGTGACTGAATTGGAAATGATTCCTCAGTCTGAAGTGGAATTGTCAGGCGAAGACCTTGAAACCTTTGAAAAACTTTACAGCGTCCTTGAAGACGACGAAGACGTACAGAAGATCTATACCAACGTAGATGGATTCTAATAGAAAAGCGAACAGACTTGCTAGCTGTTCGCTTTTTATATTTGAGATTAGATTCTGGTTCCAGAATCTCTTTGCTGCTGGCTTTCTCCTAGGCCTACAGCTATTTTATGAACGAGTAAGAGTTGACCATTATCCTGTTTTACAAAGGTTAGAGTAACGGTTTTGATTCTATCATTAATGCCAATATAGGTAATTTTCTTGGTGTCGTAGCCCTCAATGATTGAATCAAATTCGGAATTTGGTAGTCCGTGTTTTTTGATAATATCCTTGTAGTTGGTACCACCTTTTCCTTTATTGTCAAGGTCACCTTCGATTAAGGCGTCGAACTGTTCTTGGGTCCAGGTGAAGGTATCGTCTTCTTCCTCTTCAGGGATGGAATAGGCGCTATCATCTGTCAAGTCGCTTTCTTCTTCGCGTTCCATTGAGGAACTTGCCTCCCTATAGGAACGGTTAAACTCCCTGGCAAACTCTTTGTAGACATTAGCGTACAGTATCTGGGTCGTAAAGAAAAGTACAACAGAAGCAATTGCTAGGGATGTTCCGATAATGGCCATCGTTTTCCGTTTTTTAAGGTTGACGATAAGGCCGATAATGCCCAAGATCAAAGCGACAATAGCGATGAAAAACGATAGATAGTTAATAAACGGAATCCAAGACCCTAAAAGTGCGATAGCTCCAAAAATAGTTGCTAAAATTCCTAAAACTTTTTGTTCTTCTGGTTTCATTTGAAAGTTTTCTCCCTTCATCGAGTGAATGGATTTCTATCCATGGTAGTTAGTGCTTATTATAGAAAAAATATTGCATAATGTCAATTTGTGCCAAAATAGTTCTCTAGGAAACTTTTTTCTTGACATCTCTTCTGAAAGTGATAAAATAGTTCTCATGGAAACTTAAATAGTTCTTGTGAGAACTATTTAAAGGATAAGAAAGGAGCAATCATGGACAAGCCGATGTTAATGTTTAAACGTTTTGGACACCAGGTTCATCTGATGGTACAGAAAGAAGCCAAGCGATGTGGCATTGAATTTATGGGTGGACCGCAAGGGCAGGTTCTGCGATTTTTAGATTTTCAAGAACAGTCTAAAAATCTGGTCTTGATTAAAGATATCGAGCAGGAACTCAATATTACCAAATCTGTTGCGAGTAATCTAGTCAAGCGCATGGTACAAAATGGTTTGGTTGAGTTAGAGGCGAGCCCGAGCGATAAGCGGGCAAAATTTGTTCGCCTGACGGAGAAATCGCGTTCGCAGATGCAAAAAGTTAAGGAATTTTTTGATCGGATCGATCAGATTCTGCTAGAGGGTGTTTCAAAGTCAGACTTGGCAATATTTGAAAAAGTTCTCGGTCAGTTGCAAAAAAATGTTGAGAAGATAGGAGGAGAAGATGAAGAAACTCGCTAAACGTATTACAGGAAAAGAGTGGGGGATGATTGTCCTTACGATTCTTTTCACTTGTTTCTCGGTCTATCTCGAGTTAGAAGTGCCGACCTATATTTCGCAAATTACAGAATTACTGGGAACGTCTGGAACGCAGTTGGGTGAACTCTGGTCACCAGCTGCGAAGATGATTGGTTTGTCTTTATTGGCTTTCTTTTCATCTGTTATGGTTGGTTTCTTTGCCGCTCGTGTTGCAGCATCCTCTACAACCCATCTACGTAGAGACGTATTTCATCGTGTTTTAGATTTTTCGCAGACAGAGATCAAACGTTTTTCAATCCCAAGTCTCTTGACTCGGACGACCAATGATATCACGCAGATTCAGATGCTCTTTACCATGGGCTTGCAAGTGGTTACTCGTGGACCAATTATGGCTATCTGGGCTATTGGGAAAATCCTTGGCAAGTCGGAATACTGGCTCTGGGCGGTCGTTGTGGCTGTTATTGTGAATGTCTTGATGACCACTGTTCTCATGACTCTGGCCTTTCCAAAACAATCTGTCATTCAAAAATTGACAGATAAACTCAATAGCATCACTCGTGAAAGTTTGACTGGGATTCGAGTTGTTCGTGCTTATAACGCCGAGGATTACCAAGATGAAAAATTTGAAGCAGCCAACGACGAGGTAACACGTCTCAACCTCTTTGTCAATCGATTGATGGCGATTATGAATCCTATTATGATGGCGATTTCAAGTGGACTAAGTTTAGCCATTTACTGGATTGGTGCCTATATCATCAACGACGCAAGTTTGACAGAACGTCTACCACTCTTTAGTGATATGGTGGTCTTCATGTCCTATGCTATGCAGGTCGTGATGGGCTTCCTTCTCATGGGAGCACTCTTTATCGTTCTTCCTCGTACCTTGGTTTCGGCAGGACGTATCAATCAAGTATTGGATCTGCATTCTTCTATTGAAAATCCTAGTCATGCACAGACAGCGGATCCTTCAGTTCAAGGACAAGTGGAATTCCGTGATGTGACTTTCCGCTACTCTAAAAACTCTGAAGCAGTCGTGGAACATGTCACTTTCAAAGCAGAAGCGGGTCAAACCGTGGCTTTCATCGGATCGACTGGATCAGGTAAGTCCACGCTAGTCAACCTCTTGCCTCGTTTTTACGACGTTTCTGATGGAGAAATCCTAGTGGACGGAGTTAATGTGCAAGATTATGACTTGGAAGATTTGCGCAATAAGGTCGGCTATATTCCTCAAAAAGCAGTCCTCTTTTCTGGAGATGTCAAGGGGAACTTAGATTTTGGTCGGAGCAACGAAACTCCTCTAAGTGAGGCTGCTATGTGGCAAGCCTTGGAATTGGCCCAGTCTAAAAGCTTTATCGAGGACAAGGAAGCAGGTCTTGCATCAGAAGTGGCTCAAGGCGGAACCAACTTCTCAGGAGGTCAAAGACAGCGTTTGGCCATTGCGCGTGCCTTGGCTCGGAAGCCAGAAATCCTCATTTTTGATGACTCTTTCTCAGCCTTGGACTACAAGACAGATCGTATCCTGCGCCAAGAGTTAGCTGAGAAAACAAAATCCATGACCAAGCTCATCGTAGCGCAGCGCATTTCTACCATTATGGATGCTGACCTGATCTTAGTATTGGATCAAGGTAAAGTCGTGGGACAAGGCACCCACAAGGAACTTCTAGCTACCAACGAAGTCTACCAAGAAATTGCCTACTCACAACTATCGAAGGAGGAATTGGAACATGGAAAATAAAAAAGTTTCGGTCTGGAAACAGTGCAAACCTTATATGGCAGGCCTCCAACTCCCTCTCCTAATAGCAGTTGTGGCAGCGGTCATTTCAAGCATCATTACCGTTTATGGTCCAACTAAGATTAAAGAAATTACTAACTTGATTTCAGATGGCTTGATGACAGGAATTGATTTAGAGGCTGTTTCAAGTATTGCTAGCCTTTTAGTGATTCTCTATGTATTTGGCGCCATCCTTAACTATACACAGGCCTATATCTTTTCAACGAGCATTCAGTATTTTTCAAAACGCTTGCGGACAGCAATCGCTGAAAAAATCAATCGTTTACCACTTGGCTACTTTGACCGTCGTTCACAAGGAGATACCCTTTCGCGCGTGACCAATGATGTGGATACAGCAGCGCAATCTCTCAACCAAAGTCTAGGGACAGTTCTTTCAGCTAGTTTCTTGTTGATTGCTGTCTTGGTGACCATGTTTGGGATGAACTGGATTTTGGCGCTAGTAACGGTTGTTTCCACTCTTGTTGGCTTTGTTGCAGTTTCCGTAATCATGGCTAAGTCGCAAGGTTACTTTAAAGCCCAACAAGATAATCTAGCGGCCGTCAATGGTTACGTAGAAGAAATGTACTCTGGCCATAATGTAGTGACCAGCTACAACGCAGTGGACACCTCCAAAGCAAGATTCGCAGGTTTAAACCAGGACTTGCATGACAGTATCTGGAAATCTCAGTTTATCTCTGGTATCATGATGCCAGCCATGTTCTTTGTTGGGAACTTTAGTTATGTCTTAGTCATCATCGTTGGTGCCGCGCTGGCGTTAGAAGGGCATATCACAATAGGGATTATTGTAGCCTTTATGGTTTACGTACGGACCTTCTCTCAACCTCTCTCACAGATTGCCCAAGGGATTACGAGCTTGCAACAAGCGAGTGCAGCCATGACTCGTGTATTAGAATTTTTGGCTGAAGCAGAGATGCAAGATGAATCTCATAAGGAAAGACAATTGAGCAATATGAAAGGGAAAGTAGTCTTTGATCATGTGTCCTTTGGCTATACACCAGAGCGCACCATCATCCATGACTTTTCTGCGACAGCTCATGCAGGTCAGAAGGTTGCTATCGTTGGACCGACTGGGGCTGGTAAGACAACCATTGTCAATCTTTTGATGAAATTCTATGAGATTGATAAGGGGAGTATTTGCATTGATGGTGTGGATACCAAGGCTATGAAGCGTTCAGAAGTGCACGATGCCTTCTCAATGGTCTTGCAGGACACTTGGCTCTTTGAAGGAACGATTCGAGAGAACCTGATCTATAATCAGACAGACATCAGTGATGAACGAATGATGGAAGCCAGCAAGGCTGTGGGAATCCACCACTTTATCATGACCTTGCCAGATGGTTACGACACTGTTTTGGATGACACCGTGACCTTGTCTGTTGGACAAAAACAGCTCTTGACCATTGCTCGTGCCCTTCTAAAGGATGCTCCTCTCTTGATTTTGGATGAAGCGACATCCTCGGTAGACACACGTACAGAGGAATTGATCCAAAAAGCCATGGACCGTTTGATGGAGGGTAGAACTTCCTTTGTCATCGCCCACCGCTTGTCAACTATTCGTAATGCCGACTTGATTCTTGTCATGAAAGATGGAAATATCATCGAACAAGGCAATCATGAAGAACTCATGGCTCAAGGTGGTTTCTATGCGGATCTCTATAATAGTCAATTTACAGAAGATGATGCAGAAGAATAAACCAAAAGAAGGCTTGACGGCCTTCTTTTTCTGCACTATACTAGAAGACAAGCGCCTCACCTAGAGGTAAAAATAAAGTGATAATGAGAAGAATACATGAAAAATTATCAAGAATGGTATAGCAACCTTAGCTCCAAACTAACTAGCCATCCCACCCTTTTATTTCTGTTACGCAGTTTTAATCGCTTGATGACAGTCGCCATGCCCATGGTCTATCTGATCTTGCTAGCCACCACTTACCTGCAACTAGGACTTGGTCAGCAAGTTGGGGTTTATGTGCTTATTCCTGCATCAGGTTTTGTGACCTTGTCCCTGTTTCGTAAGAAAATCAATCACCCACGCCCCTACGAAACTTGGGATATCAGTCCCTTGCTTGACAAGGATAGTTCGGGGCAGTCTATGCCCAGTCGTCATGTCTTTTCAGCAACTATCATCTCTATGGTCTGTCTGCATGCTAGTCTACCTGTTGGATTGGTATGCTTGATCTTTTCAGCTTTGCTGGGATTGGTGAGGGTTTTAGGAGGTGTTCATTATCCCAAGGATGTCTTGGTTGGCTATGCTTGTGGTCTGGTGTGGGGGTTTCTTTTCTTCCTATTCTGATATGTAAGTTAAGCTAGTCCTACAACCACTTACAGGCTCAGATTGACCACTTGCTTTTTTGCTCTTGTTTTCCTATCTTAGCTTTGATATAGTAGAGTCAGAAAGGAGATGTGATGAAGTTACGAATTGAGATTGACGGCAATTTAGAGGAGACTGAAATTGTCATCAAGACCCCCACTTTGACAGATGAAATTGCAGATTTGCAACGACTTTTGCAAGAGTCAAAGGCTCCGAGGTTGACTTTTTACAAGGGGACAGGTGAATATTATCTAGACCTGTCAGAAATTCTCTTCTTTGAAACAGAAGGGAGCAAGATTTATGCTCATAACCAGAAGGAAGCCTATGAAGTTCGTCTCAAACTTTATGAGTTGGAGTCCATCTTGCCTCGCTATTTTAGTCGAGTGTCCAAGTCAACGATCGCAAACATCCGTCAGATTTACTCAGTGGACAAGTCCTTTTCAGGAACGGGCACCATTTCCTTTTATCAGACGCACAAGGAGGTTCATGTCTCACGACATTACCAATCCCTCCTAAAAGAAAATCTAAGAAACATGAGGTAAAAAACATGAAAAAGAAAGCATTTGGTATTGTTTTATTGGTTTTAGCAGCTTGGATCTTGCTGCAAGGGAATTTTGGAATTCCTTCTTTGGATGGTAAAATATGGCCTTTGATTGGTATCGCCTTTTTTGCTTACCAATCAGTTGAAGCTTTGCTTCGTCGTCATCTAACATCAGCAGTTTTTACTGCTCTAGTAGCCTTAATGATTGCGAATCATTTTTATAACATTTTTCCTATTCCAAACCAGTCTTTGTTTTGGGCTAGTATATTAGCAGTGCTAGGTGTTGGTTATCTGACGCATTCAAGTAAGTTCTGGAATGAAAAAAAATGGTGGTACAATGGGAAAAAAACAGTCGTCACGGATAAGGAAGTCGCTTTTGGTAGCGGGACCTTCTATAAGCAAGATCAAGATCTCGTAGATGACCAAGTGGAAGTCGCTTTTGGGGATGCTAAAATCTACTATGATAATGCAGAGATGCTAGGTGATTTTGCAACTTTAAATATTGAAGTGGCCTTCGGGAATGCAACCGTCTATGTTCCACAACACTGGCGTGTCGATCTGAAAGTAGAAACCTCCTTTGGTGCAGCTAAGGCAGATGCTCCTGTAGCGCCAACAAACAAAACCTTGATTATCCGTGGGGAAGTCGCTTTTGGTAAACTTGGAGTTGTTTACGTTAAATAAAAAAATAGTTTAGGCCCTTGATAAATTCAAGAAAGTGTGATAACATAGTACGGTATGTGGTGCTAGCACATCCGCTATATTAGATCTAATAGGAGGAAAACACAATGGCTAAAGTATGTTACTTTACAGGTCGTAAGACTGTATCAGGAAACAACCGTTCACACGCGATGAACCAAACAAAACGTGCCGTAAAACCAAACCTTCAAAAAGTTACTGTTCTTATCGATGGTAAACCTAAAAAAGTTTGGGCTTCAGCTCGTGCTTTGAAATCAGGTAAAGTTGAACGCGTTTAATAAAAATGAAAAGACCTAACTGGTCTTTTTCTTTTGCTCTATAGATAAAACCATTTGAAAAATAGAGTAAATATCTGCCGATACAGCATTCTGCTTTTACACTTGGAATGAAATATGATAAAATAGAGTATCAACTAGTTGAGGTAAAAAAAATGACTGTAAAAATTAATACAAAAGATGGTCAAATCGAACTAACAGATGAAGTGATTGCAACCGTTGTAGGTGGTGCAGCAACTGAGATTTTTGGTGTGGTCGGTATGGCTAGCAAAAATACCCTCAAAGATAATTTCCAAGCCCTCCTTGGTAAGGAAAATTATGCAAAAGGTGTTGTCGTGAAGGCAGCCGAAGATGGCAGCATTGCAGTTGATGTTTATACCGTCTTGAGCTACGGAACAAAGATTAGTGAAGTCTCAAAAAACATCCAAGAGCGTGTTCGTTTTAGTTTGGAAAACCAACTAGGAATCACTGCTCAGACTGTGAATGTCTACATTCAAAATATCAAAGTTGTAGGAGAATAATCGTGTCAAAAATTACTACCAGCTTATTTCAAGAGATGGTGCAGGCTGCATCAACTCGTTTGAATAAGCAAGCTGAATATGTCAATTCATTAAACGTCTTTCCAGTTCCAGATGGAGATACTGGGACAAACATGGGAATGACCATCGAAAATGGTGCTAAAGAAGTAGCAGACAAGCCAGCTTCTACAGTTGGAGAAGTGGCGAGCATTCTTGCTAAGGGGCTCTTGATGGGTGCGCGTGGAAACTCAGGGGTTATCACTTCGCAGCTCTTCCGTGGATTTTCCCAAGCTATTAAGGAAAAAGACGAATTAACAGGTCAAGACTTGGCTCTTGCTTTCCAATCTGGTGTCGAAGTAGCTTATAAAGCAGTTATGAAACCAGTTGAGGGAACTATTTTGACAGTTTCTCGTGGTGCTGCCATTGGGGCTAAGAAAAAAGCCGAGGAGACAGATGATGCTGTTGAGGTCATGCGTGCAGCCTTAGAAGGTGCTAAGAGAGCTCTAGCTAAGACACCAGAAATGCTCCCAGTCTTGAAAGAGGTTGGTGTCGTGGATTCTGGTGGTCAAGGTTTGGTATTCATCTATGAAGGTTTCCTTTCAGCACTCACTGGTGAATACAGTGCTTCAGAAGACTTTGTAGCGACCCCTGCCAACATGAGTGAAATGATCAATGCTGAACACCACAAGTCAGTTGCTGGACATGTAGCGACTGAGGATATTACCTTCGGTTACTGTACGGAGATCATGGTAGCCCTCAAACAAGGTCCAACTTATTCTAAGGACTTTGACTATGATGAATTTCGTAACTACTTGAATGACCTTGGGGACTCGCTCCTTGTTGTCAACGATGATGAGATTGTCAAAGTTCACGTCCATACAGAAGATCCAGGTCTTGTTATGCAAGAAGGGCTTAAATATGGTAGCTTGGTCAAGGTTAAAGTGGACAACATGCGCAACCAACACGAAGCACAAGTTGAAAAAGAAGCAGCACAAGTCAGCAAGCCAGCTGAAGAGAAGGAATATGCCCTTATCGCAGTAGTAGCTGGTCAAGGTTTAGCAGATATCTTCCGTGCCCAAGGTGTGGATTATGTTATCGAAGGTGGTCAGACGATGAACCCTTCAACAGAAGACTTTATCAAGGCTGTTGAACAGGTCAATGCTCGCAACATCATCTTCTTGCCGAACAACAAAAATATCTTTATGGCAGCTCAGTCTGCGGCTGAAGTGCTTGAACAACCTGCTGTTGTTGTAGAAGCTCGTACCCTTCCTCAAGGCTTGACTAGCCTTCTTGCTTTTGATCCAAGCAAGTCTATCGAAGAAAACAAAGAACGCATGACTGCAGCTCTTGGCGATGTCATCAGCGGTAGTGTAACAACAGCTGTTCGTGACACGACTATCGATGGTTTAGAAATTCATGAAAATGACAATCTTGGTATGGTAGACGGCAAAATCCTTGTGTCAAACCCTGACATGCACCAAACCTTGACTGAAACTTTGAAACACATGTTGAACGAAGATAGTGAAATCGTGACTTTCTATGTCGGTGAAGACGGAAGCGAAGAACTTGCCAATGAAATTGCCCAAGAAATCGCAGAAGAATTCGAAGATGTTGAAGTAGAGATTCACCAAGGTCAACAACCCGTATATCCATATCTTTTCAGTGTGGAATAGGAGATTTATGAAAAAAGTTTTAGGATTGATTTTTGTAGCATTACTTGCTCTTGATGGCTGTGGTCAAACCAACACCGCAACAACAGAGTCAAGTAGTTCAGCAAGTTCGGTTGATTCATCTAGTCAGGCCAGTCAGGTAAAAGAAGAAATCAAGGAAACAACCAAAGTCCTTAAAGGGAAGATGAACGAACTTGATGTAACCATGACTTTTGTTTATACAGATGTTGTAAAACGATACAAGATGGATATGTTGGGAGAAATGGGAGAGGAGATTCCTGCAGAAATTACTCCAGAAGAATTTCAAGCAGTCTTTCGCGAAGCTGTGGAAAGCTCTCCAGAGTATATTGAAATCAAGGACGAACCTGGTGTTAAGGTTGAATATTTTATCGCCGATAATAAGAAGGTGAGAATAGTTATCGATCTTGACCTTGAAAAAGCAGATATGGATAGAGTTAAAAAGACTTATTTCTTTGAACCACTTGAGGATAGTATAGAAGACTTTAAGAAGCCAAACGCTCTGATTGCTGGTTTAAAATTACAAGGATTCAAAGAAGAATAAACGAAAGAGGCTAGGACGAAAAATCCTGCCCTCTTTTTATTTGTAAGAATCCTTTGTACGAGCAACGAACGAAGATCAGGCTTTTTTAGACTTCAAACGGTTTCTAATCTTATTCACGGGACCTAGGGACTAGGAAATTGATGCTTGGTATAGGGATATCTATCCCACCGCCTCTTTTTATGACATTTGTCATATTTCCTGGTGACAGAAGCATCTAGCTCCGTCAACTTCAAAGGACTATAATTGAAGTATGAAATGGAGGAAGAAGAAATGAAAAATAAAATGATTGTCGCAGTGAGTTTAGTAGCAGCAGGAGTTATGACCTATCTCATGTTTTCAGGATTGGACGAGGGTTTCTATCATTTTCCTTGGGAGCTCTTTGCTGGCTTTGGAATGATGTCTTGGCTTGTCAGAGAAGGTTTGAAATTAGTCAGAGATGTGAAAAAGGAGTTTGAGGAATGAAAAAAGCAATCATCTATTTCTTTATCGGCCTGTCACTCTTGGTATGGTTAGTGGAAATGTTTACTGGTTGGTTTGACCAAACCTTGCTTCGCCAATTCATTCGTGGTGCTTGGGGTTTTGGATTTATGATTTTCGTTGTTTTCCCTATGGGAATGAAGTGGTTGAAAGGAGAATCTCATGACTGTGATTAAAGTTGAGAAATTGAGTAAGAAAATAAAAGACAAGGAGATCTTGCGGAACATCTCCTTTGAAATCAATGATGGTGAATGTGTCGCCTTGATCGGGCCTAACGGAGCAGGGAAGACAACCTTGATTGATTGCCTCTTGGGCGATAAGTTCATAAGCTCAGGTCAGATAGCCATTCAAGGGTTTGCACCAACAGATCCTCGATTAAAACAGCTTATTTCTGTCTTGCCTCAAGAAAATGCAGTTGTTCAAAGCTTGAAAGTAAAAGAACTTCTATCATTTTTCAAGTCACTTTATCCCGACAGCCTTTCAGACAAAGAAATTGATGACTTGCTTAGATTCTCAGACAAGCAGAAAAATCAGCTAGCGGGCAAGTTGTCTGGTGGGCAAAAACGTTTGTTCTCTTTCGTGTTGGCTTTAATAGGTCGTCCGAAAATTCTATTCTTAGACGAGCCAACTGCTGCAATGGATACCTCGACACGTCAGCATTTTTGGGAAATTGTCAATCAGTTAAAGAAAAATGGTGTCACCATTGTCTATTCTTCCCACTATATCGAAGAGGTAGAGCATACGGCTGACCGCATTTTGGTTCTCCACAAGGGAGAATTGATTCGCGATACGACGCCTTATGCCATGCGTGGTGAAGAACAAGAAAAACATTTTACGGTACCTCTAACTTATCAGGAATTTATCAGAACTTTGGACCAGGTTCAAGAGATTGAAATCAAGCAAAATGCTCTTTCCTTCACAACCAAAGAAGCCAGCCAAGTATGGGAAGCCTTGCAAGAACAGGGCTGCACGATCGAAGAAATTGAAGTTCGGAATCGAACTCTCTTAGACAGTATTTTCGAAACGACTCAAGACTAAAGGAGATTGACGATGAAAAATATGACAAGTCTCATGAAAGTGGAAATCATTCTGATGAAACGGCAAGCAGTCTACTACTTGCTATCCATCGGACTTCCAAGTGTGTTTTACCTTATATTTTCTGGTATGATGTCAGGGTCAGATATTCCCGAAATTGTTCTTCAAGCCTACCTTTTTGCCATGACGCTCTTTAGTATCATGTCGAGTGCCTTTTTCAGCATTCCTAGCACACTCGAATCTGACAAGACAAACAACTGGCAAAAATTGATTCAACATTCTCCTGTATCTATGGTAGAATATTATGTATCAAAACTGTTTAGTACTCTACTAACTTTCCTTCTATCAATTATAGTTGTCTTTTCAGTTGGTCATTTTGTCCGTGGAGTGACTCTGCCTTGGCTTGACTGGTTGGTAATCGGTGCTATTTTGCTGGTCGGAAGTGTGGTCTTTATCAGCATGGGTGTCTTGGTGAGCTTGCTTCCAAGTGCTCAATTGATGACGGTTATTGGAAATATTGCCTATATTGCTTTGGCTGTCCTCGGTGGACTCTGGTTCCCCTTGAGTTCCTTCCCAGAATGGCTCCAATCCATTGGAAAACTGACTCCAACCTACCAACTTATGCAGGTCGTCTCTGCTTATTTGGAACACCACGAGTTTAACATTCTTGCTGCCTTGGTTGTACTAGGTTATACAGTTTTCTTTGGTGTATTGGTAATCCAACTGAAAAAACGGATCGAGGTAAAATAAATCTATGTTGGAAAAATTAAAAAACACTCATTATATGTTTCATATTTCATTAGTGTTTATCATCTTTCCTATAGCGGGTGTCATCAGTGGAGAGTACCCGCTTTTAACCTTGTTCTGGACATTATTATTTGTCTTAGCCTTTTATTCGATTTTATTAAGTCAAAACCGTACTGTGCAGTGGCTGGCTTGGTGGGTCATGATTGCCTACATTTTTTATACATCGATTTGGCTGAATTCGGGTTTCACATGGTTTATCTTTTATTTATCTAACCTCCTCATTTATGAGCTGGATGAGATTTCTCTTCACTCTTGGCGTTTTGTCAGTTTTGTTGTCTTGCAACCCTTGATTTTAACCGGGATTTATATGGTCAATCATGTTAGTCCCTGGCAACTGCTCTTTTTCTTGCTGACCTTTGTCTTTTCTGATGCTTTTACCTTTGGTCTCTACCGAATTCGAGTATCAGAGGAAATAAAAGAAGAAAAGAGAAAGCAAAATGCTAAGCTTAATCTTTTCTTGGCTGAAAATGAACGCAGTCGTATCGGCCAGGATCTCCATGACAGTTTAGGCCATACCTTTGCCATGCTGAGTGTGAAGACGGATCTTGCCCTCCAACTTCTTCAAATGCAGGCCTATCCTCAAGTGGAAAAAGAATTAAAAGAAATTCATCAGATCAGTAAAGAATCCATGAATGAAGTTCGTACAATTATCGAAAATCTTAAAACAAGAACCCTTGCTTCCGAATTTGCGACTGTTAAAAAAATGCTAGAAATTGCAGGAATTGAAACGGAAATCAATCACCAACTAGATACAGCTAGCCTAACTCAGGAATTAGAATCAACGGCCTCCATGATTTTACTTGAGTTAGTGACCAACATCATCAAACATGCCAAAGCATCGAAAGCTTACTTGAAATTAGAACGAACAGAGAAAGAACTCATTCTAACAGTGAGAGATGATGGCTGTGGCTTTGTTTCTCTAAAAGGGGATGAACTTCATACCGTTCGAGACCGTGTCCTCCCATTTTCGGGAGAAGTAAAGGTGATCAGTCAGAAGCAGCCGACTGAAGTGCAGATTCGATTACCTTATAAGGAGAGAAACTAAGATGAAACTACTTGTTGCAGAAGATCAAAGTATGTTGCGAGATGCTATGTGCCAGTTGCTTACCTTTCAACCAGATGTAGAGACTGTCCTACAAGCCAAGAATGGGCAAGAAGCAATCCAACTCTTAGAAAAGGAGTCCGTAGATATCGCCATTCTTGACGTAGAAATGCCTGTTAAGACTGGCCTCGAAGTCTTGGAGTGGATACGAGCAGAAAAGCCAGAAACAAAGGTGGTTGTGGTGACAACCTTCAAGCGTCCTGGCTATTTTGAACGCGCGATTAAGGCTGGAGTGGATGCATATGTCTTGAAAGAAAGAAGCATTGCAGACCTCATGCAAACCTTGCACACTGTTCTCGAAGGGCGCAAGGAATATTCGCCTGAATTGATGGAAGTAGTCATGACTCACCCCAATCCGTTAACAGAACAAGAAATCGCTGTTTTAAAGGGAATCGCTCAGGGCTTGTCTAACCAAGAAATCGCAGACCAACTCTATCTATCAAACGGAACCGTCCGAAACTATGTCACCAATATTCTTTCGAAACTAGATGCTGGTAATCGAACAGAGGCAGCCAACATCGCAAAAGAATCTGGTTGGCTTTGATAAGAAAGATAAAAAACAACTCAAATGATTACTAAATTGAAGGAAATCCATACTAGAATGTAGGAGGCAGATTGCCTCCTTTTTTTGTTTAGAAAAGCGGTGAAAGCTAGTGTCAAAGAGTTAAAAGATCAGAATAAAAATGAAAAATATCTTGACAATGAAGGAAAAATTGTGTTACAATAATAGACGGTACTTTTTACTTTTGGTCTCTCAAAAGTGTACAGGGACGTGCTGACAAATGTTGCAAAAGTACACACAGATGGTAGCTGTCACCAAGTGTATCATCACCAAAAATAAAAAAACACAGGAGAATGTAGATGCCTACAATTAACCAATTGGTTCGCAAACCGCGTAAATCAAAAGTAGAAAAATCTAAATCACCAGCTTTGAACGTTGGTTACAACAGTCATAAAAAAGTTCAAACGAACGTTTCTTCACCACAAAAACGTGGTGTTGCAACTCGTGTGGGAACAATGACACCTAAAAAACCTAACTCTGCCCTTCGTAAATTCGCTCGTGTACGTTTGAGCAACCTTATCGAAGTTACTGCCTACATCCCAGGTATCGGACACAACTTGCAAGAACACAGCGTGGTGCTTCTTCGTGGTGGACGTGTAAAAGACCTTCCAGGGGTACGTTACCATATCGTCCGTGGTGCACTTGATACTGCAGGTGTTAACGATCGTAAACAAGGCCGTTCTAAATACGGTACTAAACGTCCAAAAGCATAAGGAAAGGGGATAAAGAGAAATGAGTCGTAAAAATAGAGCTCCAAAACGTGACGTATTGCCAGATCCGCTTTACAATTCACAACTAGTTACTCGTCTTATCAACCGCGTTATGCTTGACGGTAAACGTGGTACAGCTGCTTCAATCGTTTACGGTGCTTTTGAGCAAATCAAAGAAGCTACTGGTAACGATGCACTTGAAGTATTTGAAACAGCTATGGAAAACATCATGCCTGTACTTGAAGTACGTGCACGTCGTGTTGGTGGATCTAACTACCAAGTCCCAGTTGAAGTTCGTCCAGAACGTCGTACAACACTTGGACTTCGTTGGTTGGTAACAATCGCTCGTCTTCGTGGTGAACACACAATGCAAGACCGTCTTGCAAAAGAAATCTTGGATGCTGCTAACAACACTGGTGCAGCAGTTAAGAAACGTGAAGACACTCACCGTATGGCTGAAGCTAACCGTGCCTTCGCACACTTCCGTTGGTAAGAATAAGATACTAAGGGCGTTAAAAAAGCGACTGAAAATTAGGAAGCTTGACGCAGAATCAAAGATTCTAGGAAAGCTTATCTATTTTCCAAGCTTTTAGCCCGAGTTCAATTATGATGCTAGGAACGGTAAGGATGCACAGTGAGAATAGGAAACTGACGCAGTATTCGACGAATACAAGGAAGTTTATCTTTTTCACACAGCATCCCGTTCCAGCTCAAATCGGCTAGCTAACTTTAGCCCGAGTTCAATTCAACTTTTCACACAAGTTGAAACCAACAAAAACAAGATAAACATTGAGAACGGGTAGGTCCTGCCTATCCGTTTTTTCTAAATAATGTTATAATAGATTGTAAAATAAAAAATAGGAGAAACTAACCTCATGGCACGCGAATTTTCACTTGAAAAAACTCGTAATATCGGTATCATGGCTCACGTCGATGCCGGTAAAACAACAACTACTGAGCGTATTCTTTACTACACTGGTAAAATCCACAAAATCGGTGAAACTCACGAAGGTGCGTCACAAATGGACTGGATGGAGCAAGAGCAAGAACGTGGTATCACTATCACATCTGCTGCGACAACAGCTCAATGGAACAACCACCGCGTAAACATCATTGACACACCAGGACACGTGGACTTCACAATCGAAGTACAACGTTCTCTTCGTGTATTGGACGGTGCGGTTACTGTTCTTGACTCACAATCAGGTGTTGAGCCTCAAACTGAAACAGTTTGGCGCCAAGCAACTGAGTACGGAGTTCCACGTATCGTATTTGCTAACAAAATGGACAAAATCGGTGCTGACTTCCTTTACTCTGTAAGCACACTTCATGATCGTCTTCAAGCAAATGCACACCCAATCCAATTGCCAATCGGTGCTGAAGATGACTTCCGCGGTATCATCGACTTGATCAAGATGAAAGCTGAAATCTATACTAATGACCTTGGTACAGATATCCTTGAAGAAGATATTCCAGCTGAATACCTTGACCAAGCTCAAGAATACCGTGAAAAATTGGTTGAAGCAGTCGCTGAAACTGATGAAGACTTGATGATGAAATACCTTGAAGGTGAAGAAATCACTAACGAAGAATTGAAAGCTGCTATCCGTAAAGCGACTATCAATGTTGAATTCTTCCCAGTATTGTGTGGTTCTGCCTTCAAGAACAAGGGTGTTCAATTGATGCTTGATGCGGTTATCGACTACCTTCCAAGCCCACTTGATATCCCAGCAATCAAAGGTATCAACCCAGATACAGATGAAGAAGAAACTCGTCCAGCATCTGACGAAGAGCCATTCGCAGCTCTTGCCTTCAAGATCATGACTGACCCATTCGTAGGTCGTTTGACATTCTTCCGTGTATACTCAGGTGTTCTTCAATCAGGTTCATACGTATTGAACACTTCTAAAGGTAAACGTGAACGTATCGGACGTATCCTTCAAATGCACGCTAACAGCCGTCAAGAAATTGACACTGTTTACTCAGGTGATATCGCTGCTGCTGTTGGTTTGAAAGATACTACAACTGGTGACTCATTGACAGATGAAAAAGCTAAAATCATCCTTGAGTCAATCAACGTTCCAGAACCAGTTATCCAGTTGATGGTTGAGCCAAAATCTAAAGCTGACCAAGACAAGATGGGTATTGCCCTTCAAAAATTGGCTGAAGAAGATCCAACATTCCGCGTTGAAACAAACGTTGAAACTGGTGAAACAGTTATCTCTGGTATGGGTGAGCTTCACCTTGACGTCCTTGTTGACCGTATGCGTCGTGAGTTCAAAGTTGAAGCGAACGTAGGTGCTCCTCAAGTATCTTACCGTGAAACATTCCGCGCTTCTACTCAAGCACGTGGATTCTTCAAACGTCAATCTGGTGGTAAAGGTCAATTCGGTGATGTATGGATTGAATTTACTCCAAACGAAGAAGGAAAAGGATTCGAATTCGAAAACGCAATCGTCGGTGGTGTGGTTCCTCGTGAATTTATCCCAGCGGTTGAAAAAGGTTTGGTAGAATCTATGGCTAACGGTGTTCTTGCTGGTTACCCAATGGTTGACGTTAAAGCTAAGCTTTACGATGGTTCATACCACGATGTCGACTCATCTGAAACTGCCTTCAAGATCGCGGCTTCACTTGCTCTTAAAGAAGCTGCTAAGACTGCACAACCAGCTATCCTTGAGCCAATGATGCTTGTAACCATCACTGTTCCTGAAGAAAACCTTGGTGATGTTATGGGTCACGTAACTGCTCGTCGTGGACGTGTTGATGGTATGGAAGCACACGGTAACAGCCAAATCGTTCGTGCTTACGTTCCACTTGCTGAAATGTTCGGTTACGCAACAGTTCTTCGTTCTGCATCGCAAGGACGTGGTACCTTCATGATGGTATTTGACCACTACGAAGATGTACCTAAGTCAGTACAAGAAGAAATCATTAAGAAAAACAAAGGTGAAGACTAATCAGTCCTCACTCTAGAAGGAAGTCACTTAGTGGCTTCCTTTTTATGTTCTATGTCAAGGAAGGTTAGAAAAATATACCCTAAACTAAATTTGGCAGTAATAAAATCGTTCAATTCCCTATTCATATTTATAAAAATAGGAAAAACATTCATAAAAACACGTTTAGATAGAAAATTCAGAAAATTGCTTCTTTTGTCTTGAAAATTTTTGAAAAAATGGTATGATAGTAACAAGCTATTTTTAAGAGAAGAGAAAGGGGAACAATGGAAAAAATCAGTTTAGACGCTCCTAAGACGGGATCGGATCTAGTTTTGGAAACCCTCCGTGGTTTAGGAATTGATACCATATTTGGTTATCCTGGTGGGGCTGTCTTGCCTTTATATGATGCGATTTATAATTTCAAAGGCATTCGCCACATCTTGGGTCGCCATGAACAAGGCTGTTTGCATGAAGCCGAAGGTTATGCCAAATCAACTGGAAAGTTGGGCGTTGCCGTCGTCACGAGTGGACCGGGAGCAACAAATGCCATTACAGGAATCGCGGATGCCATGAGCGATAGCGTTCCCCTCTTGGTCTTTACGGGACAAGTCGCTCGAGCAGGCATTGGGAAGGATGCTTTTCAGGAGGCAGACATCGTGGGTATTACCATGCCCATTACCAAATACAATTACCAAGTCCGTGAGACAGCAGATATTCCTCGTATCATTACGGAAGCTGTCCATATTGCGACCACAGGTCGTCCTGGCCCAGTTGTGATCGACTTGCCAAAGGATGTATCTGCCTTAGAGACGGACTTCATCTATTCACCAGAGGTAAATTTACCAAGCTATCAACCGACGCTTGATCCGAATGACATGCAAATCAAGAAAATCTTGAAACAATTGTCTAAGGCTAAGAAACCTGTATTGCTAGCTGGTGGCGGGGTTAGTTATGCAGAAGCGGCTGCCGAGCTCAATGAGTTTGCTGAACGTTACCAAATTCCAGTCGTGACCAGTCTTTTGGGGCAAGGTACGATTGCGACTAGCCATCCGCTCTTCCTAGGAATGGGAGGTATGCACGGTTCTTTCGCAGCTAACATTGCCATGACCGAAGCGGACTTTATGATTAGTATTGGTTGCCGTTTCGATGACCGCTTGACGGGGAATCCTAAGACCTTTGCTAAGAATGCCAAGGTTGCTCATATCGACATTGACCCAGCTGAGATTGGTAAGATTATCAGTGCAGATATTCCTGTGGTCGGGGACGCTAAGAAAGCTTTGCAGATGCTACTAGCAGAACCAACTGTTCATAACAATACTGAAAAGTGGATTGAAAAAGTCACGAAAGACAAGAACCGTGTTCGTTCTTATGATAAGAAAGAACGTGTGGTTCAACCTCAGGCCGTTATTGAACGCATCGGAGAGTTGACGAATGGGGATGCCATTGTTGTCACAGACGTTGGTCAACACCAAATGTGGACAGCTCAGTATTATCCTTACCAAAATGAGCGTCAGTTAGTCACTTCGGGAGGCTTGGGTACCATGGGATTTGGAGTTCCTGCGGCTATCGGAGCCAAGATTGCCAATCCAGAAAAAGAAGTAGTTCTTTTTGTCGGTGATGGTGGTTTCCAAATGACCAACCAAGAACTAGCTATCCTAAACATCTACAAGGTGCCGATTAAGGTTGTCATGTTGAATAACCACTCCCTGGGAATGGTTCGTCAGTGGCAAGAATCCTTCTATGAGGGTAGAACTTCAGAGTCGGTCTTTGACACTCTTCCTGACTTCCAGCTGATGGCACAGGCTTACGGCATTAAAAATTATAAATTTGACAATCCAGAAACGATAGAAAAAGATCTAGAGGCTATTCTGGAGGATGTGCCGATGTTTATCGAGGTGGATATTTCTCGTAAGGAACAGGTCTTACCGATGGTACCAGCTGGTAAGAGCAATCATGAGATGTTGGGGGTGAAGTTCCATGCGTAGAATGTTAACGGCAAAACTACAAAATCGTTCAGGAGTCCTCAATCGCTTTACAGGTGTCCTTTCACGTCGTCAAGTCAATATTGAGAGTATCTCAGTTGGTGCGACAGAGGATCCAAACGTTTCACGGATTACCATCATTATTGATGTAGCTTCTCATGATGAGGTCGAGCAAATCATCAAGCAACTCAATCGTCAGATTGATGTGATTCGCATTCGAGATATCACGGATAAGCCACACTTGGAAAGAGAAGTTATCTTGGTGAAGATTGCAGCACCAGCTGAAAAGCGTGCAGAAATCTTGGCTATTATCCAACCTTTCCGTGCAACGGTGGTGGATGTGGCTCCAAGCTCCATCACTATTCAGATGACGGGAAATGCTGAAAAAAGTGAAGCTTTATTGCGAGTGATTCGACCATACGGTATTAAAAATATCGCTCGTACGGGTGCAACTGGATTTACCCGCGATTAAAAATCCAGCTTAAATTTGGTAAAACCGCCTAAGAGGCAATAAATAATAGAAAAGAGAGAAAAACTATGGCAGTTCAAATGGAATACGAAAAAGATGTTAAAGTAGCAGCGCTTGACGGTAAAAAAATCGCCGTTATCGGTTATGGTTCACAAGGACATGCGCATGCGCAAAACTTGCGTGACTCAGGTCGTGATGTCATCATCGGTGTGCGTCCAGGTAAATCTTTTGACAAAGCAAAAGAAGACGGATTTGATACTTACACAGTAGCAGAAGCAACTAAATTGGCTGACGTTATCATGATCTTGGCACCAGACGAAATTCAACAAGAATTGTACGAAGCAGAAATCGCTCCAAACTTGGAAGCTGGAAATGCAGTTGGATTTGCTCATGGTTTCAACATTCACTTTGAATTTATCAAAGTTCCTGCAGATGTAGATGTCTTCATGTGTGCTCCTAAAGGACCAGGACACTTGGTGCGCCGTACTTATGAAGAAGGATTTGGTGTTCCAGCTCTTTATGCAGTCTACCAAGACGCCACAGGAAATGCGAAAAACATTGCTATGGACTGGTGTAAAGGTGTTGGAGCAGCTCGTGTTGGTTTGCTTGAAACAACTTACAAAGAAGAAACAGAAGAAGATTTGTTTGGTGAACAAGCTGTACTTTGTGGTGGTTTGACTGCCCTTATCGAAGCAGGTTTTGAAGTCTTGACAGAAGCAGGCTATGCCCCAGAATTGGCTTACTTTGAAGTTCTTCATGAAATGAAATTGATCGTTGACTTGATCTATGAAGGTGGATTCAAGAAAATGCGTCAATCTATTTCAAACACTGCTGAATACGGTGACTATGTATCAGGTCCACGTGTGATTACTGAGCAAGTTAAAGAAAACATGAAAGCTGTTTTGGCAGACATCCAAAATGGTACATTTGCAAATGACTTTGTAAATGACTACAAGGCTGGTCGTCCAAAACTTACTGCTTACCGTGAACAAGCAGCTAACCTTGAAATTGAAAAAGTTGGTGCAGAACTACGTAAAGCAATGCCATTCGTTGGTAAAAACGACGACGACGCATTCAAAATCTACAACTAATTCTTAGAATAAAAACAGAAGGCGAGTTGGGGGGTACCTAACTCGCTTTTTACCTTGTAAAGTATTTGAGGAGGAGACAATGCTAAGTGCAAAAGATGTGGTGAAAGCCCACAAAGTTTTAAGTGGTGTAGTAGTGAATACACCACTGGAATATGATCATTACTTATCGGAGAAGTATGGTGCTAAGATTTATTTGAAGAAGGAAAATGCTCAGCGTGTTCGTTCCTTTAAGATTCGTGGAGCCTATTATGCCATTTCACAATTGACAAAAGAAGAACGTGAGCGTGGTGTGGTTTGTGCATCAGCGGGGAATCACGCTCAAGGTGTCGCCTACACTTGTAAGGAGATGAAGATTCCCGCAACGATTTTTATGCCCATCACAACACCGCAACAAAAGATTGGGCAGGTTCGCTTTTTCGGTGGAGAGTTTGTGACAATCAAGTTGGTTGGGGATACCTTTGATGCTTCTGCTAAGGCAGCACAAGAATTTACCGTTTCAGAAAACCGTACCTTCATTGATCCTTTTGATGATATCCATGTTCAAGCTGGTCAAGGGACTGTGGCCTACGAAATTCTTGAAGAAGCCCGTAAAGAGTCTATTGATTTTGATACAGTACTAGTTCCGGTAGGTGGTGGCGGACTGATTGCAGGGGTTTCGACCTATATCAAAGAAACCAATCCCGCTATCGAAGTAATTGGTGTAGAAGCCAATGGAGCCCGCTCTATGAAAGCTGCCTTTGAGGCTGGGGGACCAGTTAAGCTCAAAGAAATTGATAAGTTTGCTGATGGGATAGCTGTACAGAAAGTTGGACAGTTGACCTATGAAGCAACTCGTCAGAATGTTGAAACTCTTATTGGAGTAGATGAGGGTTTGATTTCGGAGACCTTGATTGATCTTTATTCCAAGCAAGGAATTGTCGCCGAACCTGCTGGAGCGGCTAGCATTGCAGCCTTGGAAGTTCTATCGGACTATATCAAAGGTAAGACCATTTGTTGTATCATTTCTGGGGGAAATAACGATATTAACCGTATGCCAGAGATGGAAGAACGTGCCTTGATTTACGATGGCATCAAGCATTACTTTGTAGTCAATTTCCCACAACGTCCAGGGGCTCTTCGTGAGTTTGTAAATGACATCTTGGGACCAAATGATGACATCACTCGTTTTGAGTATATCAAACGGGCCAGCAAGGGGACAGGGCCGGTATTGATTGGGATTGCTCTTGCTGATAAGCATGATTATGCTGGCTTGATTCATCGGATGGAAAAGTTTGACCCATCTTATATCAATCTGAACGGAAATGAGACTTTGTATAATATGCTAGTCTAAAATAAATTTGCTATCATATTATTTGCCAATTTCCTATAATGATGCTATAATGATGGTGACGAAAGGGGGAGATTCCCATGGTTTTACATGTTTTACTTGTTCTCTTTATTCTAGTGCTGATTGCATCAGCGATTATTGTCAGCTCTGTGTATGTGGTACGACAACAGTCTGTCGCTATTATCGAGCGTTTTGGTAAATACCAAAAGTTGAGTAATAGTGGTATTCATGTACGAGCACCTTTTGGAATTGATAGAATTGCGGCCAGGGTGCAATTGCGTCTATTGCAAAGTGAGATCGTCGTGGAAACAAAAACGCAGGATAACGTCTTTGTGACCATGAATGTGGCGACTCAGTATCGAGTGAATGAGAACAATGTCACAGATGCTTACTATAAACTAATGAGACCAGAAGCTCAAATCAAATCCTATATTGAGGATGCCTTGCGTTCGTCCGTACCGAAATTGACCTTGGATGAACTATTTGAGAAAAAAGATGAAATCGCATTAGAAGTTCAAAAGCAAGTAGCAGAAGAAATGTCTACATATGGTTACATCATTGTAAAAACATTGATTACGAAGGTTGAGCCTGACGCTGAAGTTAAACAATCAATGAATGAAATCAATGCTGCTCAACGTAAGAGAGTCGCTGCGCAAGAACTTGCAGAAGCAGATAAGATTAAGATTGTGACCGCGGCAGAAGCAGAGGCAGAAAAAGATCGCCTACACGGTGTAGGGATTGCAGAACAGCGTAAGGCTATTGTTGACGGACTTGCTGATTCTATTCAAGAATTAAAAGGAGCCAATGTTGAACTCACGGAAGCCCAGATTATGTCCATCCTATTAACAAATCAGTATTTGGATACTTTGAATAATTTCGCAGACAATAAGGGCAATAATACCATCTTCCTACCAGCAAATCCTGATGGAGTTGAAGATATACGAACAAGCATATTATCAGCTTTAAAAGCTAAGTAATAATAATTCATTATTTGTTTTCAATAAGTAGATGTTTTTTGTAGATAATCCTAAAAGAATGGATATATTTCAGTATCGTAAAGAACAAAATAGGAGAAGAACATGGCTAAATCAAACTTTGAAAAAGTAGAATCAGTTGTTGGCTGGGTTCGTGATAAGAAAATCACAGGTTACCGTATCTCTAAGGAAACAAATGCACGTGAAATGTCAATTATTGCTTTGGCACAAGGTCGTGCAAAAGTGAAAAATATTTCATTTGAAACAGCCCTAGGCTTGATTGATTTTTATGATAAGAATCATGAAAAATTTGAAGATTAAACTAGGCTTACAGGCAGATTCTTAAAATGAATCTGCCTTTTGTTTTGCAAAGAGTTAGTAAAAAGACTACATATTTTATGCAGTCTTTGTTTGTTATTTGAGATAGCGCTGAAGAAATTCTCGCGTTCGTTCTTCTTTAGGGTTCGTGAAGAGGTCTTCTGGCTTGCCTTCTTCGGCAATGACACCCTTATCCATAAAGATGACACGGTGTGAGACATCGCGGGCGAACTCCATTTCGTGGGTGACGACGATCATAGTCAGGCCTTCTTGAGCCAGGTCTTGCATGATTTTAAGGACTTCTCCGACCATTTCTGGGTCAAGGGCAGATGTTGGTTCGTCAAAAAGGATGGCGTCAGGATTCATGGAGAGGGCGCGTGCGATGGCTACACGTTGCTTCTGGCCACCAGAGAGTTGTTTGGGTTTGGCTTGCCAGTAGCGTTCTCCCATGCCGACTTTTTCAAGATTTTCTTTGGCAATTTTTTCAGCTTCAGAGCGTTCTCGTTTAAGGACAGTCGTTTGGGCGACGATCGTATTTTCGAGAATATCGAGGTTTTCAAAGAGATTGAAGGATTGAAAAACCATTCCGAGCTTTTCACGATAGTGAGTAAGGTCATAGCCTTTTGCAAGGACGTTTTCTCCTCGGTAGAGAATTTCCCCCTCAGTAGGTGTTTCAAGTAGGTTGATAGAACGTAGGAAGGTTGATTTTCCGCTTCCTGAGCTCCCGATGATGGAGATAACCTCTCCTTTGTGAACTGACAGAGAAATATCTTTTAAGACTTCATTTTGTCCATAGGATTTTTTGAGGTGTTTAATTTCAAGAATGGGTTGATTCATTATTTCAAGTCCTCCGTTTGCATTTGATTAGCACCTGTAGTGTATGTATCCATGTCCATGCGTCTTTCGATGAAGCGCAAGATACGGGTCACTGTGAAGGTGAGGACAAAGTAAATCACGGCGATGATTGTAAATGTCTGGAAGTATTGATAGGTTTGAGTTGCTACAGTATTTCCTGAGAAATAAAGCTCAACAACTGAAATAACGTTCAATACAGAGGTATCTTTGATATTGATGACAAACTCATTACCAGTAGCAGGTAAGATATTGCGAACGACCTGAGGGAGGACAACCTTGCGCATGGTCTGATTATGGGTCATACCAAGAGCAGTTGCGGCTTCAAATTGTCCCTTGTCGACTGCTAGGATACCTCCACGGACGATTTCTGTCATATAGGCACCCGTGTTGATTGAAACGATGAAGATGGCAGCCAGTGTACGGTCGAGATTGATTCCGAAGGCTTGTGCTGTACCGTAGTAGATAACCATAGATTGAACAATCATCGGTGTACCACGGAAAATTTCAATATAGACATTAAGGATCCAGCCAAGTAGTTTTTGCAAGCCATAGATGGCCTTGTTTTCAGATAGAGGGGCTGTACGGAAGACTCCGATTGCAAGCCCGATAATAAGCCCTGCGATGGTTCCGATAATGGAGATCAAGAGTGTGATGCCAGCACCACGCAGGAGTTGTTGCCAGTTTTCAGAAAGGATCTTAGCGACTTGACTAAAGAAGCTACTTTCTTCCTCAGTTGTTGTCGCCTCCACTGGCTGCTCTTTAATCATCCGATCCATGAGAGCTACTTGTTCGTCCTTGGAAATGGTTTCGATGCTGGCATTGATTTGGCTGATACGGCTGTCATCTTTACGAAGACCAATGGCAATAGCGGTGTCTTCTTCGCCAGTTTTGAAACCTGGTTGAGGTTGAATCATTTTGAACTTAGCGTTGGCAGATTCAGCGGTCAGGGCTTCAGGGCGTTCTGAAACATAGGCATCGATGACACCTGCTTCAAGTGCTTGACGCATCTGAGCAAAATCCCCCATGGCTGTTTCCTTCTTGGCACCAGGGATTTGGGAAATCAAATCATAGAGATAAACGCCTTGTTGAGACGTGATTTTTGCTCCGCTAAAGTCGTTTAAAGATTTGGCGTTGGCATAGGCGGAGTCCTTTTTGACCAATAGAACGGGTTCACTAGTATAGTAACTGCTTGAAAAGGCAATTTCTTGTTTACGTTCAGCGGTTGGGCTCATACCGGCAATGATCATATCGATTTTGCCAGAAGTAAGGGCTGGAACAAGCCCTTCCCATTTGGTTTTCACGACCAAAGGTTCCTTGCCTAAGTCTTTGGCAATCTTTTTAGCAATTTGAACATCGTAGCCGTTGGCATATTGGTTGGTACCGTCGATTTTGACGGCGCCGTTACTATCATCGTCTTGGGTCCAGTTGAAGGGGGCGTAAGCTGCCTCCATCCCGATGCGTAAATATTCGTCAGCTTGGACCTGGCTAACTAGTCCCAGTGTAAGGGCTAGGCTAGCAAGGATAGATAAGCATAATTTTTTCATGTTTTCTCCTATTTCTAGTCTAAAAATGACTTCTCTATATTGTATCGAAAAATAGTGAGATTTTCAATACAAGTAAGCCTTTACTTATAAAAAATGATATAATGATAGCAAAGATAAAAAGGGGGATTGTGTTGTGAAAAAGACTTTTTTCTTGCTTTTATTTAGCTTGTTTTGTATTTTACCACTCTCTGTTTTTGCGGTTGATTTCAAGATTCGCTCTTATCAAGGTGATTTGTATATTCATGCAGATAATACAGCAGAATTTAGGGAGAAAGTAGTCTATTATTTTGATGAAGACTTTAATGGACAACTAGTAGGACTTGGCCGTTCTGGTAAGATGCCAAAGGGCTTTGAAATAGATTCCAGTCCAAAGGTTCAGGTATGGAAAAATGCTAGCGCCATTGAGAATGTCAATAGTGAAGTGATAGAAGAATCGGAAGGGTATACTGTAAAAGTGTATAATCCAGGCCAAGGGGGAGATACTGTTGAAGTGGTAATCACATGGCAATTAAAAAATCTCCTATTTCTATATGATGATATCGCGGAACTTAATTGGCAACCCTTGACGGATAGTTCAGAACCTATCGAAAATTTTGAGTTTCGGGTAATGGGCTTTAATGGAGCTGAAAAACTTTTCTTTCATACAGGGAAACTCTTTACAGAGGGCAAGGTAGAGAAGATGGATGGTGATTATCGTGTTCATTTGCAGAACCTACCTCGTCAGCGTGGGGTTGAATTGCATGCCTATTGGCCTAGAAAAGATTTTGGAACGGCTTTGGATCAGGGATTGAAGGGCAATCGTTTAGCAGAATTTGAAAAAATAGAGGAATCCATTACTGCTGAAAAAACTCAAAGTAAAGCTCTGGCTACGTGGATTATCCCTTTACTGCTCTCGATTTCTTTAGTCTTAAGTGTCATTTTCTACCACATTTACAGAAGAAAAACCTCCCCATCGAAGAAATATGACAAAAATCACCGTCTCTATGAACCGCCAATGGACTTAGAACCGATGGTTTTATCGGAAGCTGTTTACTCCACTTCTTTAGAGGAAGTCAGTCCCTTGACCAAGGGAGGAGGGAAGTTCACCTTTGACCAACTCGTTCAGGCAACTTTATTGGATGTGATCGACCGTGGAAATGTTTCAATCATCTCAAATGGAGACGAGATCCGTCTAAAAGTCGTAAAAGAAAAAGGATTGGCAAGTTTTGAAAAAGATTGCCTTAATTTGGCCTTTTCAGGAAGAGAAGAAGTGCTTGTTTCAGATTTGTTTGCAGATTACCAAGTGTCAACTAGTCTTTACCAAGGTGCAAAAGCAACTGATGAAAAACGGATTCAGAAAACGGGACGTAAGCTTAAGTCTTCTTTCGAGCAAGCTCTGAAGCAGATGCAGGATGGGGTGAGAAAGCGGGTTTCTTCTTTGCAACTTCCAGATTATTATCGTCCACTGAGTAATGGAGAAAAAATCCTGAGATTGACGATAGGTGTCTCTACGCTTCTACCTGCTTTCGTTGGTTTTGGCTGGTTCTTGTACAGTTTGGATGCTCACGGGTATCTTTCTCTGCCACTTCTTATCCTTGGGTTTGCAGGCTTGCTGTTAGCTGCCGTCTATTATTGGACGACCCGATTTGATACTCGTGATGGTGTTTTGAACGAAGAAGGACTAAAAGCATACTATCTCTGGACTAGTTTTGAAAACATGCTTCGCGATATCGCTCACCTAGACAAGGCAGAATTAGAAAGTATCGTTCTTTGGAATCGCCTCCTTGTCTATGCTACTTTATTTGGTTATGCGGACAAGGTGAGTCATTTGATGAAATCTTATCAGATTCAAGTTGAGAACCCAGATATCAATCTTTACGTAGCTTATGGCTGGCACAGTATGTTTTATCATTCAACTGCTCAAATGAGTCACTATGCTAGTATTGCAAACACAGCAAGTACCTACTCTGTATCTTCTGGAAGTGGAAGTTCGGGTGGAGGATTCTCAGGAGGTGGAGGCGGTGGTAGCATTGGCGCCTTCTAGAAAAATCTATCGCAACATCCGAAATTATGCTATAATAGAGGACAGAAAAAGGAGTAATGTATGTATTTTATTGAAATTTTGAAGTCAATCTTTTTTGGGATTGTTGAAGGAATTACAGAATGGTTGCCCATTTCAAGTACAGGACACTTGATCTTGGTGGAAGAATTTGTCCAATACAAGGACCAAAATGAAGCCTTCATGTCCATGTTTAATGTTGTCATTCAGCTTGGTGCCATTTTAGCAGTTATGGTCATTTACTTTAACAAGCTTAATCCTTTTAAACCAACAAAGGATAAGCTAGAAGTTCGTCGAACTTGGCAATTGTGGTCAAAAGTTCTCGTTGCGACCTTGCCCTTACTGTTGGTCTTTAAGTTGGATGATTGGTTTGATGCCAACTTCCACAACATGGTTTCGGTTGCCATTATGTTGATTATCTATGGTGTTGCCTTTATCTATCTTGAAAAAAGAAATAAGGCGCAAGCCATTGAACCAACAGTAACAGAGCTAGACAAGTTGCCTTATAAAACAGCTCTTTACATCGGACTTTTCCAAGTCCTCGCCCTTTTCCCAGGTACAAGCCGTTCTGGTGCCACTATCGTTGGTGGTTTGTTGAATGGAACTAGCCGTTCTGTCGTAACAGAGTTTACCTTCTACCTCGGAATTCCTGTTATGTTTGGGGCTAGTGCTTTAAAGATTTTCAAATTTATTAAAGCAGGTCAACTCTTGAGTTTTGGACAACTGTTCTTGCTCTTGGTTGCTATGGGTGTTGCCTTTGCAGTCAGCATGCTTGCCATTCGTTTCTTGACCAGCTATGTGAAGAAACACGACTTTACACTCTTTGGTAAATACCGTATTGTACTCGGTAGTGTCTTGTTGCTTTATAGTTTTGTGCGTTTGTTTGTATAAGAAAAAGCTTGAAGGGGGGCCTTCAAGCTTTTTAAAATCCTGTCACTGTAATTCCTAGTAGACGAACGCCTTTCTCTTTTTCAGCTAGTTCTTCGTAAAGTTGAAGGGCAGTTTGAGAAATCTGACTAGCGTCCTGTGTTGCTTGTGGGAGGCTTTTTCGTCTAGTCAGAGTGGAGAAGTCAGTATATCGTATTTTTAAGACAATGATTTTTCCAGCTTTGTCTTGTTTACTGAGATTGAGAGCTACTTTTTCAGAGAGAAGAGTCAGCTCTTTTTTGATGTCTTCTTCAGCCTGGAGAATTTTTCCATAGGTTTTCTCCTTGCCGATGGACTTACGAATGCGATTGGACTTGACTGGAGAGTTGTGGATGCCTCTGGCCTTCCGATAAAGGTCAAAACCGAGTCTGCCAAACCGATCGATTAAAGTGACTTCAGAAACGTCTAATAAGTCTGCGCCATTATAAATGTCCATTTCATGAAGCCTTTCCACTGTTTTCTTGCCCACTCCATGAAATTTAGAAATATCCATTTGTTTGAGAAATTCTTGGGCTTGGTCAGGGAGGATAACTGTCAAACCATGTGGCTTTTGATAATCGCTGGCCATTTTAGCTAGGAATTTGTTATAAGACACACCGGCTGAAGCGGTAAGGTGCAGCTCCTGCCAGATATCTTGTTGAATGAGACGAGCTATTTTGACAGCTGACTTGATACCGAGTTTATTTTCCGTCACATCCAAGTAGGCTTCGTCAATACTCATAGGTTCAATCAGGTCGGTGTAACGTTTAAAAATAGCTCGGATCTCAAGTCCCACAGTTTTGTATTTTTCATAATTTCCCGAGATAAAGACGGCTTGAGGACAACGCTCATAAGCTTCTTTAGAACTCATGGCTGAATGAACACCAAAAGCTCGCGCCTCGTAGCTACAAGTAGACACAACTCCCCGTCCGCCTGTTTGTCTGGGATCGCTCCCAATAATGACAGGTTTTCCTTTTAACTTAGGATTGTCTCTTATTTCCACCGCAGCAAAAAAGGCATCCATGTCGATATGGATGATTTTTCTGGACAAATCATTAATCAATGGAAATATGAGCATTTTGCTTCCTTTCTAGTGTCATTTTCTATTTATTATACCCTTTTTTCTGAAAAAATGGAAAAGAGTACTCATTCTTTCAAATATATAACACAGATTGCGNCGATAAACAGACTGTATTAGAAAAGAAAGTGATAAAAAAGCCTTTTTTCGCTTGTTGAAATCGGTTACTGTATGGTATACTGGTCTCATGAATGTAACAGATGACTGTTACTAGAAAGAAAAATGAGGACATTAACATGGTTGTTAAGACAGTTGTTGAAGCACAAGACATTTTTGACAAAGCTTGGGAAGGCTTCAAAGGCGTAGATTGGAAAGAAAAAGCAAGCGTTTCTCGCTTCGTTCAAGCTAACTACACACCTTACGATGGAGATGAAAGCTTCCTTGCTGGACCAACAGAACGTTCACTTCACATTAAAAAGATTGTAGAAGAAACAAAAGCTCACTACGAAGAAACTCGTTTCCCAATGGACACTCGTCCAACATCTATTGCTGATATCCCTGCAGGATTTATCGACAAAGAAAACGAAGTTATCTTCGGTATCCAAAACGATGAACTCTTCAAATTGAACTTCATGCCAAAAGGTGGTATCCGTATGGCTGAAACTACTTTGAAAGAAAATGGATATGAACCAGATCCAGCTGTTCATGAAATCTTCACTAAATACGTAACAACAGTTAACGACGGTATCTTCCGCGCTTACACTTCAAATATCCGTCGTGCTCGTCACGCTCACACTGTAACTGGTCTTCCAGATGCTTACTCACGTGGACGTATCATCGGTGTTTACGCACGTCTTGCTCTTTACGGTGCAGACTACTTGATGCAAGAAAAAGTAAACGACTGGAATGCAATCAAAGAAATTGATGAAGAAACAATCCGTCTTCGTGAAGAAGTGAATCTTCAATACCAAGCATTGCAACAAGTTGTTCGCTTGGGTGACCTTTACGGAGTTGATGTTCGCAAACCAGCGATGAACGTTAAAGAAGCGATCCAATGGGTTAACATCGCATTCATGGCTGTCTGCCGTGTTATCAACGGTGCTGCTACATCTCTAGGACGTGTGCCAATCGTATTGGATATCTTTGCAGAACGTGACCTTGCTCGTGGTACATTTACTGAATCAGAAATCCAAGAGTTCGTTGATGATTTCGTTATGAAACTTCGTACAGTTAAATTTGCTCGTACAAAAGCTTATGATCAATTGTACTCAGGTGACCCAACTTTCATCACAACTTCTATGGCTGGTATGGGTAACGACGGTCGTCACCGTGTTACTAAGATGGACTACCGTTTCTTGAACACTCTTGACAACATCGGTAACTCACCAGAACCAAACTTGACAGTTCTTTGGACTGACAAATTGCCATACAACTTCCGTCGCTACTGTATGCACATGAGCCACAAACACTCTTCTATCCAATACGAAGGTGTAACAACAATGGCTAAAGACGGATACGGAGAAATGAGCTGTATCTCATGCTGTGTGTCACCACTTGACCCAGAAAACGAAGATCAACGCCACAACATCCAGTACTTCGGTGCTCGTGTAAACGTTTTGAAAGCTCTTCTTACTGGTTTGAACGGTGGTTACGACGATGTCCACAAAGACTACAAAGTATTTGACATCGATCCTATCCGTGACGAAGTTCTTGAATTTGAATCAGTTAAAGCGAACTTTGAAAAATCTCTTGACTGGTTGACTGACACTTACGTAGATGCTTTGAACATCATCCACTACATGACTGACAAGTACAACTACGAAGCTGTTCAAATGGCCTTCTTGCCAACTAAACAACGTGCTAACATGGGATTTGGTATCTGTGGATTTGCTAACACTGTTGATACATTGTCAGCGATTAAATACGCTACCGTTAAACCAATCCGTGATGAAGATGGCTACATCTACGATTACGAAACAATCGGTGAATACCCACGTTGGGGTGAAGATGACCCACGTTCAAACGAATTGGCAGAATGGTTGATCGAAGCTTACACAACTCGTCTACGTAGCCACAAACTTTACAAAGACGCAGAAGCTACGGTATCACTTTTGACAATCACATCTAACGTTGCTTACTCTAAACAAACTGGTAACTCACCAGTCCATAAAGGTGTATACCTCAACGAAGATGGTTCTGTGAACTTGTCCAAACTTGAATTCTTCTCACCAGGTGCTAACCCTTCTAACAAAGCTAAAGGTGGCTGGTTGCAAAACTTGAACTCACTTGCTAGCCTTGACTTTGGTTACGCAGCTGACGGTATCTCATTGACAACTCAAGTTTCTCCACGTGCTCTTGGTAAGACTCGTGACGAACAAGTTGATAACTTGGTAACAATCCTTGATGGTTACTTTGAAAACGGTGGACAACACGTTAACTTGAACGTTATGGACTTGAACGATGTTTACGAAAAGATCATGTCAGGTGAAGACGTTATCGTACGTATCTCTGGATACTGTGTAAACACTAAATACCTCACTCCAGAACAAAAAACTGAATTGACACAACGTGTCTTCCACGAAGTTCTTTCAATGGATGACGCATTGAGCTAAGATTCAATTGTAATAGAGAAAAGCCAGTCGATATGACTGGCTTTTTGTGTGCTTAAAAATTTTTTAAAAAATAGTCAAATTTGGTCAAAAATCATTGACTTTTACTGACCAATGTGATATAGTAGAAACATAAGGAAAATGAATTCCTTAAAAAGCTTATTTTCAAGAAATTAGTCTTTGAGAATGAGCTATAGAATCCCAAGAAAGGGGTGAGGCCTATGTTTAATCTAACAGACTTTGAAAAGAAGATGATAAAAGGCTTATTTAAAAAAGAAAAACCAGAAATTATACGTAGGGTAGCTAGTTAGCTAGTCTAAAATTTTTAAAACAAAGATCAAAGATAGTCAATGTCAGAGGTCGTAAATAATTAACAATAAACGAGGTAAAAAATATGAACAACAACTTTAATAACTTTAACAACATGGATGATTTATTTAACCAATTGATGGGTGGTATGCGAGGATACAGTTCTGAAAACCGTCGCTACTTGATTAATGGACGAGAAGTGACACCTGAGGAATTTGCTCAGTATCGTGCAACTGGGCAATTATCAGGAAATGCAGAATCTGATGCACAAATGCAACAACATGCTTCAGGTATGAAACAAGACGGTGTCCTTGCTAAACTGGGTCGTAACTTGACAGCGGAAGCTCGTGAGGGCAAGTTGGATCCTGTTATCGGACGAAACAAGGAAATTCAAGAAACATCTGAAATCCTCTCACGTCGTACGAAAAATAATCCTGTTCTGGTCGGAGATGCAGGTGTTGGTAAGACAGCAGTTGTTGAAGGACTAGCGCAAGCCATTGTGAACGGAGATGTTCCAGCGGCTATTAAGAATAAGGAAATCATTTCCATTGATATCTCAGGTCTCGAGGCTGGTACTCAATACCGTGGTAGCTTTGAAGAAAATGTGCAAAATCTAGTAAACGAAGTGAAAGAAGCAGGAAATATTATCCTCTTCTTTGATGAAATTCACCAAATCCTCGGTGCTGGTAGCACTGGTGGAGACAGTGGATCTAAAGGTCTTGCAGACATTCTCAAGCCAGCTCTCTCCCGTGGTGAGTTGACCGTTATTGGGGCAACAACTCAAGACGAATACCGTAACACTATCTTGAAGAATGCGGCTCTTGCTCGTCGTTTCAACGAAGTCAAGGTCAATGCTCCTTCAGCAGAGGATACCTTTAAAATCCTTCAAGGGATTCGTGACCTCTATCAACAACACCACAATGTCATCTTGCCAGACGAGGTCTTGAAGGCAGCAGTGGATTATTCTGTCCAATACATTCCTCAACGTAGTTTGCCTGATAAGGCTATCGACCTTGTAGATGTAACGGCGGCTCACTTGGCAGCTCAACATCCAGTAACAGATGTTCATGCTGTTGAACGTGAAATTGAGGCAGAAAAAGACAAGCAAGAAAAAGCAGTTGAGGCAGAGGACTTTGAAGCAGCTCTCAATGCCAAAACACGTATTGCAGAATTGGAGAAAAAAGTCGAAAACCACACAGAAGATATGAAAGTGACTGCCACTGTCAATGATGTGGCTGAATCTGTAGAACGAATGACAGGTATTCCAGTGTCACAAATGGGAGCGTCAGACATCGAACGTTTGAAAGATATGGCCCATCGCTTGGAACACAAGGTGATCGGCCAAGATAAGGCGGTAGAAGCTGTAGCTCGTGCTATCCGTCGTAACCGTGCTGGTTTTGATGAAGGCAATCGCCCAATCGGTAGCTTCCTCTTTGTAGGGCCTACTGGGGTTGGTAAGACGGAGCTTGCTAAGCAGTTGGCGCTGGATATGTTTGGAACCAAGGATGCTATCATTCGTTTGGACATGTCTGAATACAGTGACCGCACAGCTGTATCTAAGCTGATCGGTACAACAGCCGGTTATGTAGGATATGATGACAACAGCAATACCTTGACAGAACGTGTTCGTCGCAATCCTTACTCTATCATTCTCTTGGATGAGATTGAAAAGGCTGATCCACAAGTTATTACCCTTCTCCTCCAAGTTTTGGATGATGGTCGTTTGACTGATGGCCAAGGCAATACAGTGAACTTCAAGAACACTGTCATTATCGCGACATCAAATGCTGGCTTTGGCTATGAAGCTAACTTGACAGAAGATGCGGATAAACCAGAATTGATGGATCGTTTGAAACCATTCTTCCGTCCAGAGTTCCTTAACCGCTTTAACGCAGTTATCGAGTTTTCACACTTGAATAAGGAAGACCTTTCTAAGATTGTGGACTTGATGTTGGCAGAAGTCAACCAAACCTTGGCTAAGAAAGACATTGATTTGGAAGTCAGCCAAGAAGCTAAGGACTTTATCACAGAAGAAGGTTATGACGAGGTAATGGGTGTTCGTCCACTCCGCCGCGTGGTTGAACAACAAATTCGTGATAAGGTAACAGATTTCCACTTGGATCATCTAGATGCCAAACATCTGGAAGCAGATATGGAAGATGGCGTTTTGGTCATTCGTGAGAAAGCCTAAGACAAAATTTTGAGAATAAAAAAGAAGGAACTAGCTAAAAAGCTGGTTCCTTTTTGTGTTTAGATGACATGACGCTCAAAGGCATCATCTGAAATTCCTTGTTCCAGGATGAGTTTCGCCCATTCTTTAGCAGAAAAGAGGCTGTGGTCCTTGTAGTTTCCGCAAGATTCGATGGTTGTTCCAGGGACATCTTCCCAAGTAGTGGTTTCAGCAATTTCCTTGAGCGAATCCTTGATAACAGCTGCAATCTCAGCGCTGGTGTGACGTCCCCACATAATCATGTGGAAGCCTGTCCGGCAACCAAATGGTGAACAGTCAATCATGCCGTCAATGCGGGTACGGATGAGTTTTGCTAAGAGGTGCTCAATAGTGTGAAGCCCAGCAGTAGGGATAGAGTCCTCGTTTGGCTGTACCAAGCGAATATCAAAGTTGGAGATGATGTCTCCTTTTGGCCCCGTTTCTTCCCCAATCAAGCGAACATATGGGGCTTTAACAATGGTGTGGTCAAGTTCAAAACTTTCAACAATAACTTCTTTTGACATGATAAATCCTTTCAGTTTTATTCTTTCATTATATCATAAAGCCTGCTGTTGATGAAGTTTGATAAATGACTTTTTGGTATAACAAAGTCTCCATACAAAACTCGCAGAATTATAAAGAAAGAATGGGGTAAAGGAAAAGAAAAACTGAGTTCTTTCTAATGGAGTTAGAGCGACTTTTGAAAGGTGGGACCAACTTTTAGAACTTCTGCTTAATCTCTGAACTAATTCTGAACTAGATTGGATATACTGGAGAAAATAAAGATAAAGGAGTTCAGTATGGAACATATAGTGAAAATAGAAGGAGTCTGCAAAAAGCATGGCAGTAAGCAGATTTTAGAAGATATTTCTTTTACAGCTAGAAGCGGTCGGATAACAGCTTTTCTAGGCCCAAATGGTGCAGGGAAAAGTTCGACCTTGAGGATTCTCTTGGGATTAGATCGGGCGACGGCAGGAACTGCGACTTTTGATGGGCAAACCTATCAGTCAATGACTTATCCGCTCAGAACGGTAGGTGCAGCCTTTGACGGCATTGGCGGTCTGCCAAATCGAAAGGTCTATGACCACTTGAGGATTATTGCAGCGAGTAATGCTATTCCCAAGTCTCGGATCGATGAGGTTTTGGAGATGACTGGAATCGCTCATAAGAGGAAGGATCTCTTGTCAAGCCTGTCTCTGGGGGAAGGTCAGCGGTTGGGTTTAACAGCAGCTTTGCTGGGTGATCCTCAGTTTCTTATATTAGATGAGCCGACTAATGGACTGGATCCAAGTGGGATTAAGTGGTTTAGAAAGTTCATTCGTCAGCAAGCTGATTTAGGGAAAACGGTACTTCTATCTTCCCACATCCTGTCAGAGGTACAAATGGTGACAGATGATGTAGTCTTGATTCATCATGGGCGAATTATTGAGCAGGGACGATTAGAAGAGGTGCTGCAAGATTCAGACAGTCTAGAAGACCTCTTCTTTGACTTGACAGAGGAGGCTTAAGATGAAAGAAACGATGTCCTTATTGCATTCAGAATGGTTGAAAATTCGATCAACCAAGGCTTTCAAAGTGAGTATGGCCTTCATGCTGCTATTGGTACCTGCCGTATCCTGGCTGGAGGGCCGACAGTATTTGTCTATTGGCTTGGATGCCACACCTAAGACAGTTCCCGGCCTGGCAGAAGCCATTGACCCGCTGGAATATCTGGGTCTCAACGGGGCCTCTATGGCAGGCATGGTTTTGGTCATCTTAGCTGGAATTTTGGGAGCTATGGAATCTCAGTCTCACAGCTTGAGAACTAGTCTTTTATCCTGTAATAACCGCCTGAAGTTGCTTGTGGGGAAACTCATGACCTTTGCTTGCTTTTCTCTTGCCAGTAGCTTTTTATCAATCTACTTTAGTTATATGGTCATGCACCTGGCTTTAGGAAAGGAAGGGCTTGATCCGATTCTGCTCAATCAGGCAGCTTGGAGTTTGATTTTGTGGAAAACCTTATCTCTAACCTTATTAGGAATCCTTTCATTTTTGTTAGGTTTATTGGCTCGGACCATGCTAGTTCCTCTGCTTTTTCTTGTACCCCAAATCTATAATCTGGGAAACTACCTGGCAGCTCACACGAGTTGGGGAGCTTATCTGCCACAGCCAGCAGGAGAGTTGTTTGCGGCAACGCCAACTTCCCAATATACCAACAATCCCTTGCAAGGGCTCTTGATACTTGGTGCATGGTTACTAGTCATTGGTGGAGCGACCGCTCTGCGCTTTTTAAAGACGGATTTAGGAGGGAGATACTGATGATAAAAGCTCTGCTTAAAAGTGAATGGATTAAGTTCCGTTCTTACTATCTCGCTCTTGGTGCAGCCTTGGTGGCTCTGGTAGTCGTTCCATTTTTTCTGATGAATCTTGACTACAGTCAAACAGCAGTTGGCCAGACAAAGGCTCTGAGTGAGGCTTTGCATGCCCTCTATCTGGCACAGCCTGTCATCGTCATCTTTACTTCCCTCTATTTTGCCCAGGAGTTTGTCAAGTCTGGGATGCGAACGAATTTTCTAACCGTATCAAATAGAAAGGCTTGGTTGACTGGGAAAATCCTTTTTCTGTTCTTGCTGCTCTTGGTTCTCTATAGTGTCATTATAAGTAGCTGTTTCTTTGTTATGCTGGCTCGATTTGACCTGGACTTTAGCTGGTCCTTACTGGGGAAATTCCTCCATTACAGCTCTTTTGGTCTTCTCAGCAATATTTTTCTGGCTTTTTTAACTGCGGGCCTCGCTTTGCTATTTCAATCTTGGGTTGTGCCAGTGTCGGTGCTCTTTCCTCTTTTGATTGGTCTCAGCCGTTTATTGGCAACATTCATCAAGGAAGCAAAATACCTGCCCGATCTAGCTACCCTAAATCTTTTTGAGTATGAAGGGCTTCAGCATTCAATAGATCTATCAGGGCTGAGAATACAGCTGTTCTGGCTAGCTTTGGTTTGGAGCTCTGCTATATTCTTAAGCTTGAAACGAGATGTTCGCTAGAGGTATGCTATAATGGAAATTATGAGACAGTATCGTATTTTGGTAGTTGATGACGACCAAAGCATTTTAAAGCTGGTGAAAAACGTCCTAGAGCTCGATGCTTATGATGTGACGACGCTTGATCGGATAGAAGAGCTAGAATTGACGCATTTTGTCGGGTATGACTTGATTCTGCTGGATGTGATGATGGAGCCTGTTAATGGTTTTGAGTTGTGTTCCTACATTCGTCCGCATCTTTCTTGCCCAATCATATTTCTGACGGCTAAGGAGTTGGAGGCGGACAAGGTGGAAGGGCTCTTTCGCGGAGCAGATGACTATATTGTCAAACCTTTTGGAACCAAAGAATTGCTGGCGCGTGTCAGAGCGCATATTCGGCGGGAGGAAAGACGGGAGGAGCGCTATTCTGAAGTTGCTTCTTGCCAATTTTATCCAGAGCGCTATGAAGTGGCCTGTTTTGGTAAAGTCTTGAAATTTTCAGAGCGAGAGTTTAAATTGCTGTATTTACTAGCTAGCAATCCCAAGCAGACCTTTTCAGCTGAACGCCTGCATACCTTACTTTACCCAGAAAGTTCAGAAACACAGCTTCGCTCCATCTCAGAATATGTATATCAGATTCGCCAAAAATGCAAACAAGAAGGGCTGCAAGCAATCGCAACAGTGAGAGGAGTAGGCTATAGATGGCAATTAGAACCCGAAATTTCAAAAGCCTAGTCTGGACAACCAGTTTAAAAATCGTCTTTTTTCATGTTTTGATTTTTGTGCTTATCGGCTATGAATTTACACAAGGCAGTGATTATGTCCTTTTCACCTTGTTCTTTTGGGCAGGGAGCTTGCTGCTGATTACTTTTTATCATATTTTGAAATTGCTCCGAAAAATCGACAGGGAAATAAAAATGCTAAAGAGCGAGAAGCTTTTAGAAAAAAATCAAAGTCAACTTTTTCGGATTGAGGAGATGCTAGAAGTCTACAGCGATTTACGAAGCAGCCACCAAGAAAATGCTCGTCTTCTAGAAAAAGAGCAGCGGCATAATCAGGAGTTGATTTTACAGCTATCAGCGACATCGCACGATTTGAAGACGCCCCTAACTGTGATTAAGGGGAATGCTGAGCTCTTGGAGTTGGCGCAGTTGAGCCAGCCGCAGGCAGACTATGCTGCTGAGATTTTGCAGGCCAGTCACAAGATGGAAGAGTATTGTGGCTCTTTGATTGATTACGCTAAGACTTTTCAGATTGATTCTAATCAGTTCAGTCAGCTTTCCTTAGAGGACTTTTTGGCTGATCTCCAGGACGATTGGGCACTGTTCAGCAAACAGGAAAGCTATCGTTTTTCTCTCCAAGAAGATTGTGAGCTTGGTCTGATTTTGTCAGTTCATTTGGACTATCTCAAGCGAGCTTTGATCAATATTTTACTGAATGCGCTTGAACATGCTGACCCGGATCAAAAGGAAGTGAAGCTGACGGTATCAGTGCAGCAGGATCAGTTGGTTTTTGCTATCTGGAACAACGGCCCTGCATTTTCAAAGGAGATGCTGCTGGGAGCGGAACAGCTCTTTTACCAGAGTGACCAAAGCCGCAATTCAGCTAATCCCCATCATGGTATCGGCTTAGCCTTTTCTAAGCAGGTCGCTCTCTTGCACGGTGGCCGTCTGACCCTGCTCAATCCAGACCAAGGAGGAGCCTGTGTTGAGTTGGCAATTTCATTGAAATAAATGAGGATGGGAAATTATAAAAACGCATAATACCAAGTGTTCAAAAGCCTTGATATTATGCGTTTTATCTTTTATCATGTAAAGATTTACTGGATTTTTACTCAAATTGAGTTTTATCCAGCCTCGTTTAATTATTTCCGATACAAGCGATCGTATTGGTAGTATGGGTCAAAGGTTACGTTGATACCTAGTTTGCGAAGGACATTCTTGTCTTCATCGGTCAAGATGATGGTTGAGTGAGCTTCGCTTCCTTTGAGGTTACCAAGTTCCTTCATTGCGCGCGCAGCATCAGGGTTTTCCATAGCCGTGATTGCAAGTGCAATCAAAATCTCATTTGAGTGGAGGCGAGGATTGCGACTGCCTAGATGGTTAATCTTGAGGCCTTGAATTGGTTTGACAACTTCAGGCTCAATCAATTTCACTTCCTTAGCAATGTCAGCAGATTTCTTAATCGCATTGATCAAGGCAGCGGCTGTAGGACCAAAGAGTTCTGAGTTTTTACCAGTGACAATGTCGCCAGATGGCAATTCGAGAGCTAGGGCAGGGCCACCAGTTTCTTCTGCTTTTTGGCGTGCAGCAACAGCAACCTTACGGTCTGCAGGTGTGATACCGAGGTCGTTCATGAGAAGTTCAATCTTCTTGACAGCAGATTCTCCGACTTTTTCAGCTTTAAAATCAAGTACAGTCTGATAGTAGCGACGGATGATTTCTTGTTTAGAAGCTTCGATAGCAGCTTCATTATCTGTAATAGCAAAACCAACCATGTTGACACCCATGTCTGTTGGTGAAGCGTACGGAGATTCACCGAGAATGCGTTCCAACATGCGCTTGAGCACTGGGAAGATTTCAATATCACGGTTGTAATTGACAGTGGTTTCTCCGTAGGTTTGGAGATGGAAGGGGTCAATCATGTTGACATCATCTAGGTCAGCTGTGGCAGCCTCGTAGGCCAAATTGACTGGGTGATGAAGGGGAAGATTCCAAACTGGGAAGGTTTCAAATTTAGCGTAACCAGATTTGATACCATTGATTTGGTCATGGTACATGTTTGACATACAAGTTGCCAATTTTCCAGAACCAGGTCCAGGAGCAGTTACGACGATCAAGTTGCGACTGGTTTTGATGTAGTCGTTTTTCCCCATACCTTCAGGAGAAATGATGTGATCCATATCAGTCGGATATCCTTTGATTGGATAATGAAGATAAGAATCAATCCCGTTTTTCTCTAGCTGGTTGCGGAAGGCATCTGCAGCGGGTTGTCCAGCGTACTGTGTGATGACAACCGAACCAACAAAAATTCCCAGCTCATTGAATTTGTCAATCAAACGAAGAACTTCTTGGTCATAAGAAATGCCCAGGTCGCCACGTGCTTTGGAATGCTCGATATTGCTAGCGTTAATGGCAATCACAACCTCAACCTGCTCTTTCAATTCTTGCAAGAGCTTGATTTTGTTGTCAGGTTCATAACCAGGAAGGACTCGGGCAGCGTGGAAATCTTCTAACATTTTGCCACCAAACTCTAAGTAGAGCTTGCCGTCAAATTGGTTGATGCGCTCCAAAATATGGTCGCGCTGTAGATTCAAATATTGTTCAGAACTAAAAGCTTGTTTTTTCATTTTTTTACCTCTGACCTCTATTATAATAAAAAATTGGAAGTTAGGAAACTATGGAGCTAAAAAAGAAATCAAAAAGATTAGGCAAACGCTTGCACAAAGTTTTAAAAAGCGCTATCATAGATTATAGATTATTAAAATAATGAGGTAAGAAGATGCAAGAAAAATGGTGGCATAATGCCGTAGTCTATCAGGTCTATCCCAAGAGTTTTATGGACAGCAACGGAGATGGAATTGGTGATTTGCCAGGAATTACTAGTAAGTTGGACTATCTAGCCAAGTTAGGAATCACAGCGATTTGGCTTTCTCCTGTTTATGACAGTCCGATGGATGATAATGGCTATGATATTGCTGATTATCAAGCGATTGCAGCTATTTTTGGAACCATGGAGGATATGGACCAACTCATCGCAGAAGCTAAGAAGCGTGATATTCGAATTATCATGGACTTGGTAGTCAATCATACCTCGGATGAACACGCCTGGTTTGTTGAGGCCTGTGAAAATCCTGACAGCCCTGAGCGAGACTACTATATCTGGCGGGATGAGCCCAATGATTTGGAGTCTATTTTTAGTGGCTCTGCTTGGGAATACGATGAAAAGTCAGGGCAATACTATCTCCACTTTTTCAGCAAGAAACAGCCCGATCTCAACTGGGAGAACGAAAAACTTCGCCAGAAAATCTATGAGATGATGAACTTCTGGATTGATAAAGGCATTGGCGGTTTCCGTATGGATGTCATTGACATGATTGGGAAAATTCCTGACGAGAAAGTAGTCAATAATGGTCCTATGCTTCACCCATATCTCAAGGAGATGAACCAAGCCACCTTTGGTGACAAAGATCTCTTGACGGTGGGAGAAACTTGGGGGGCAACGCCAGAAATTGCCAAACTCTACTCGAATCCAAAGGGGCAAGAATTGTCTATGGTCTTCCAGTTTGAACACATCTGTCTACAGTATCAGGAAGGGCAACCTAAGTGGCACTATCAAAAAGAGCTGAATATCAGTAAGTTAAAAGAGATTTTCAACAAATGGCAGACAGAATTAGGAGTTGAGGACGGCTGGAATTCCCTCTTCTGGAACAATCATGATCTCCCTCGTATCGTCTCTATTTGGGGAAATGACCAAGAATACCGCGAAAAATCTGCCAAAGCCTTTGCAATCTTGCTTCATCTCATGAGAGGGACACCTTATATCTACCAAGGTGAGGAGATTGGGATGACCAATTATCCTTTTGAAAGACTCGATCAAGTAGGAGATATAGAATCCCTCAACTATGCGCGTGAGGCTCTTGAAAAAGGAGTTCCGATAGAGGAAATCATGGACAGTATCCGTGTCATCGGGCGTGATAATGCTCGTACCCCAATGCAATGGGACGAGAGCAAAAATGCTGGTTTCTCAACAGGTCAACCTTGGTTGGCAGTTAATCCAAACTACCAAGCAATCAACGTTCAAGAAGCACTGGCAAATCCAGATTCTATTTTCTATACCTATCAGAAGTTGGTCCAGATCCGTAAGGAGAACAGCTGGTTGATTCGAGCTGACTTTGAACTACTTGATACGGCTGACAAGGTCTTTGCCTATATCCGCAAGGACGGAGACCGTCGCTTCCTAGTTGTGGCTAACTGGTCCAATGAAAAACAAAACTTTTCAGTAGAAGGAAAAGTGAAATCTGTCTTGATTGAAAATACTGTGGCTCAAGAAGCGCTTGAGAAACGAGTCTTGGCTCCATGGGATACTTTCTGTGTGGAAATGACTGACTAAAATGAGAGAACCTCAAGCTTCAAAAGCTTGAGGTTTTTTACTAAAAATTGTGTAGAAAAATCTTAAAAAATATGTGTTAGAATTTTCTAAAAAATCTGTCGAAAATCCTTGCTTTTATGAAAAAATAGGGTATAATGGTGAAAACACTATCTTTAAGGAGATTACTTATGAGATCGAAAAAGTGGCTCTTAGGAGCAGGTGCTGTCTTGAGTGCAGCCCTTCTGTTAACTGCTTGTGGGCAAAGCGAAAAGAAGGCTGATGCTCCCAAGACATTTTCTTATGTCTATGCAATAGATCCATCGTCTTTAGACTACAGTGTGACGAGCAAGAGCTCAACTTCTGACGTTATAGCCAACGTTGTCGATGGCCTCTTGGAAAACGATAAATACGGGAACTTGATTCCGTCGCTTGCAGAAGACTGGTCCGTTTCTAAAGATGGCTTGACCTATACCTACAAACTTCGTAAGGGTGTAAAATGGTATACTTCTGAGGGAGAAGAGTATGCTGAAGTCAAGGCTCAAGACTTTGTTACAGGTCTGAAACACGCAGCTGACGGCAAATCAGACGGCTTATCCCTCCTTCAAGACTCTATCAAAGGTTTGGCTGCCTACATCAGTGGTGAAAGCAATGACTTTTCTACTGTAGGAGTCAAGGCTGTTGACGATTACACGGTTGAATATACGCTTAATAAACCAGAAAGCTTCTGGAACTCTAAAGTCACAACTGCAACCATGCTTCCAGTTAATGAAGAATTCTTGAATTCTAAAGGGAGCGACTACGGTGCACCAACACCATCAAGTATTCTTTATAACGGCCCTTACCTTTTGAAATCATTGACTTCAAAATCAGTCATTGAATATGAAAAGAATCCAAATTACTGGGATAAGGATAATGTTAAGATTGACAATATTAAACTAACCTTCTACGATGGATCAGATCAAGAATCTTTGATTCGCAGCTTTACACAAGGTGCTTATACAACAGCCCGTCTCTTCCCAACAAGCTCAAACTTTGAGTCAACTAAGAAAGAGTACGGCGATAAGATTGTCTACAGTCCACAAGAAGCGACAAGCTACTACCTCACGGTTAACGTAAACCGCCAGTCTTACAATAAAACAGCCAAAACAGACGAAGCTCAAAAAACATCAACGAAAGAAGCTCTTCTTAACAAGAACTTCCGTCAGGCGCTGAACTTTGCCCTTGACCGTCACTCTTACACTGCTCAGTTGAATGGTGAAGAAGGTGCGGACAAAATTATCCGTAACAGCCTAGTACCTCATGATTACGTTCAAGTAGGTGAAAAGACATTTGGAGAGTTGGCACAGGCAGAGCTGGTTTCTTATGGAGACCAATGGAAAGATGTAGCCCTTACTGATGGTAAGGATACGCTATACAGTCCTGAAAAAGCCAAGGCAGCCTTTGCAAAGGCTAAGGCAGAATTGCAGGCTAAGGGTGTGACCTTCCCAATCCGTTTGGATGTTCCAGTTGAACAAACAGATGTAATCGCGGTTCAACAAACCAACTCACTCAAGCAGTCTATCGAATCATCACTTGGTACGGAGAATGTCATTGTCGATGTCCTTCAAATGACAGATAATGAGAAAATGAGCATTACGTCTCAAGCCAAGGTGCCATCTCAAAAAGACTATGACTTGAACGGAACTGGTTGGGGACCTGACTATCAAGACCCAGCTACCTACCTCAACATCCTTGATGCTAAGAAGGGTTCTGCCCTTAAACACTTGGGAATTACTCGCGGAAAAGATCCAGAAGTGATGGCTCAAGTTGGTCTAGACGAATACAAGAAACTCTTGGATGATGCTGCAGCTGAAACCAGCGACCTCAATAAGCGTTACGAAAAATACGCTAAAGCTCAAGCTTGGGTATCGGATAGTTCGCTCTTGATCCCAGTTGCCTCTTCGGGTGGCTCTCCAACTGTTAGCCGAACTGTACCATTCTCAAAAGCATACTCACAAGTCGGAATCAAGGGAGACCCGTTTGTATTCAAAGGTTTGGAGCTGCAAAAGGATGTCGTGACTACAAAAGAATACGAAGAAGCTCTCAAGAAATGGCAGAAAGAAAAGATTGAAACAAATGCCAAATACCAAAAAGAGCTAGAAAAACACGTCAAATAGCCTATAAAAGAAAAGGAAGTTGCAGAAAATCTGTACTTCCTTTTTCTGATTTTGAGACACCAGTTGTCGTAAAAGCAGTTCTTGAATGCCAATTGAAGTTGAAATGAAAAACTGATAAGCAGATCACGGTTATAAAAGTTCTTTAATTAGCTTTTGAATGGTTGTAACACTTAAAACGATGCTTCTTGAAGATAATTCTAGTGTATTGTGAAATAGAGCGAGTAGAAACCTCAAAAAAACGAACTTTAATATTTATATGGCAAATCACTTTGAGAATATTTATTCAGTATGAATGAATTTAAAATAATTCCTAAGTAAGTGTCTAGTATTTTATAGTTTTAGGCTTAAAACTATAAAATGCTTATTTTAACAACTAAAAATACTGTTTTTTTAAAATAATAGTAACTATGTTATTTTTTTGATTTTAAATTATGAAAGTGCAATAATTATTATTGGACGCAATAAATATAAAAAAGTGTTCAATAAGTCCAATTTATATTTTATAAAATATATTCCTTGTTTATAGTCCGAAAAACGAATAGTGCACAAAAGTTTTCCGAACGTTATGACCAGCGATTCTTTTTTGGAGGTTTAATTTAAAATGAATAGAAAATATGGTCTTTTGGCGGGAGCGGCTCTGGCGACAGCAGTTGCAGTTTCAGCTTCTGTAACACCAACGGTTCATGCAGATTATCGTTGGGATTCCCGTCATAGTTGGGACTATGATTTTGATGATTGGGGTTATGACTATAATTATTGGAATCGATACAACTACCGACAGCCAGATAGTGGTCGCTATTTTTACTGGAATGGCAGCTACTACTACCGTATGAGTGATGGTAGTTACTATATTTACCGTGATGGTGAGTGGAAACCACTGACAAACAATCGTGACAACAATTCTTCAACGAACAACTTAGTAAATGATAGCCACTATCGTTACGAGAATGGCTACCATTACTATGTATTAGAAAATGGGGATTATTACTACTACCAAAACGGTCGGTGGGTGTTTGTCAAGAAATCTGCGGATAATCAAAACGAGTTAGAAAATCCAGGTGGGGTGGAACTCCCGGAAAATCCCCCATTCAATGGAGCGGATGGGGAATTTAATCCTTTTGAATCAGGTACTATTGAGTTTCCAGAGGCTCCGTCTTATGGAGGTGCGGATAGTGAATATGCTCCTTTTGATTTGGGAACAATCGAACTTCCAGAAAATCCTCCATTCAATGGAGCTGACGGAGAATTCAATCCTTTTGAATTAGGTTCTATTGAATTTCCAGAGGTTCCGTCTTATGGAGGTGCGGATGGTGAGTTGGATCCTTTTTCGCCAAAACCAGACCAGCCAAATGAAGAACCAAAACCAGATAATTCAATCAATCCCTCTGTCCCAGAGACTCCAGGTTTGGTAACAACAGATGAACCGAGTGAAAATCAGATTCCTCCGTATGTTGAAAAACCAGTGCCAGGTTTAGAGCACTTATTATGGGCTCCAAATGGAAGCCAACCCAAATTAGTCATCCCACCAGGAAAACCAGGTGACAAGATTCTGGAAAATGATACAAACTATGCCTTTGATGGTACTAATCACTATTACTATGTTGAATCAAACGATGCAGTCACAGGTTACACAGCCTACTGGAAGTGGACGGGAGATGTATGGAAGCTACATGGAATGACAGATCCAACTGACCCAGCGCTGGATCCGAACTTGCACTCAAATCCCGTAGATGATGAGTATAGCTATAGCGATCAAAACTCTAGCGTGAAATTGTATTCGACTAATTTAGTCGAAACTGCCAAAGCAGGACAAGCACTTCCTTTCCAAAATGTCGAGGAATTCAAAAACTATGTGATCGAAAAACTAAATCCTAAGTTTTTAGATAACGCGGGTTGGGATGCAAAGGTCACTTGGGAAATTGAAGATGAGGATATCTTTGAGAAAACCAAAAATGATCCTTGGGCTAGAGATTATGTTTTAGTCTCCAACCTCAAGAGTGGAGTGGATGAAGAAAAATACCGCGATGTAGAATTTGGTTATGTGAAATTTGTCTTCCGCGTTGCTGCGACGGATGATACGAATTATTACTATATGGAAAAGGCCAAAGAAGCATTCGCTGGAATCAATGAAATTCGTAAGGAACAAGGTTTGAAAGAATTGACTTGGTCAGATGAGATTTATCAAAATCAAGCTCTACCAAAAGCAAACCAAATCTCTCGCCAATACGATAGCTCAGGTTTTGTTGGTCGTCGTGACCAAGATGCAGCTGCCGTTGTCAAGAAATGGGCAAATGGCGGTTTGAGAGAATTGCTTTTGGATCCAAATGCGACAGAAGGAGCTGTAGCGGCAGTAGTTAGTGGAAATGGAGACTACTACTGGGCTTACAATTACAAATAAAATGAATTTCTAACTTCATCAAGCTCTTTGTTAATTGAAGCGGATTGATGTTAGCTAAGATTTGGAGAGGACAATCACTATCCTCTCCATTTTTATTCAGAGAGATAAAGATTTGTTTCTTAGAATTATCAAAGTCACGGAAATCAAAGGAATAGCGTTTGGTGGCTTTTATAAGGCTGTTAGCAGTTTCCTGCTTTACTTTAGAATTAGGCGATCGAATCTTATCTGCGTTCTTTCGAAAGGTTTTGGAAACGGTTTGGAAAGCGGATGGATGCCTTGGGTTTCGTCTTCTATCGGTTCGAAAGAATTTCGAAAACCAAACTAGTTACCTATTTATTTTTGCACGCTCGGTGGCTAATTTTATTCTAGAGCTGTCAATGCTAGTGTAGGTTAATCATTTGCTGGAAAACCAGTAACTTTACATTTTGGGATGGATTTGATAGAATATATTTATGTTACAAGAAGTGACATAAAGGAGTGAATGATGAAAATGAAAAAAAGACTGATCGGAACGGGTCTTGTCTTAGCGACGGGGCTCTTGCTTTCGGCCTGTGGACAGTCCAACACAGATACAAGCACCTTCTCATCAACATTTAGCGCAAACCCAACGACATTTAACTATCTTTTAGACTATTACGCAGATAATACTGCAGTGATTACCAATCTTGTGGATGGTTTGCTAGAAAATGATAGCTATGGCAACCTAACGCCAGCTCTAGCTGAGGATTGGTCTGTTTCAGCAGATGGTTTGACCTATACCTACAAACTCAGAAAAGATGCCAAATGGTACACAGCTGATGGAGAAGAGTATGCTCCAGTCAAAGCCCAAGACTTTGTTACTGGGATCAAGTATGCTGCGGACAACAAGGGGCAAGCCATGGATCTCATCCAAAATTCAATCAAGGGATTGAATGACTATGTGACGGGTGTGACTAATGACTTTTCAACTGTTGGTGTTAAAGCCTTGGATGACTACACAGTCGAGTATACTTTGACACGGCCAGAACCTTATTGGAACTCAAAAACAACCAATAGTATCCTTTTCCCAGTCAACGAAGAGTTCTTGAAATCAAAGGATAAAGATTTTGGAACCTTGACACCAGACAGTATCCTTTATAATGGTCCATATTTGTTAAAAGATTTTACATCAAAATCTTCAATCGAGTATGTGAAGAATACTAACTACTATGATCATGAGAAAGTCACCATTGAAAAAGTTAAATTGGCTTACTTTGATGGCTCTGATCAGGAGATGACCATTCGTAACTTTGAAAGTGGTGCCTACTCACTTGCGGGAGTCTATCCAAATAGCTCGAGCTATGCCAAGACGAAAGAAAAATATCAAGACAACATTGTTTATAGCTTACAAGACAAGACTTCTTGGTACTTCAACTTTAACGTTAACCGTAAAGCATATAACCATACTGCAAAAACATCAGATCAACAAAAGAACTCAACGCAAACAGCGATTTTAAATAAAAACTTCCGTCAGGCGCTTAACTTTGCTATCGATCGTACGACCTACTCTGCCCAATCTAATGGAGAAGAAGCAGCGAGCAAAACCCTTCGTAATACTCTGGTTCCCCCAACATTTGTCCAGGTGGGAGATAAGACCTTTGGAGAAGTGGTTTCTTCTAAACTTGTTCAGTATGGAACAGAATGGACAGGAATCAACTTGGCGGATGCCCAAGATGGTTACTTCAACAAGGAAAAGGCCCAAGCAAAATTTGCGGAAGCTAAAAAAGAATTGGAAGCCCAAGGCGTGACCTTCCCTATTCATTTGGATGTCCCAGTTGATCAAACCAATAAAAATGCCGTTTCTGGGATGAATTCGCTTAAACAAACCCTTGAAACAGTACTAGGTTCTGACAACATCGTCATTGATGTTCAACAACTTTCGACGGATGACTTTGGGAATGTTGCCTTCCTAGCACCCAATCCAGCAGCTCGTGACTACGACCTAAACTTCGATGGTTGGGTTGGTGATTACCAAGATCCGTCAACTTATCTAGATCCATTCAATGCCGAAGATGGCTTCTATCTCAAGATTTTTGGCCTAGATGCTAAGGAAGACCAAGAACTGATCAAGAGTCTAGGATTAGATACCTATACAAAACTTCTAAAAGAAGCAGATGCTGAGAATCAAGATGTCGCTAAGCGTTATGAAAAATACGCTGAAGCTCAAGCTTGGATGATTGACAATTCTCTAGTCATGTCTGCTATGTCAAATGGTGGTACGGCCTCTGTAACCAAAGTAACTCCATTCACACGTGCCTACTCTCTAGTGGGAATAAAAGGTGATGGAAACAACTACAAGTACATGAGACTGCAAAAAGATCCTGTTACCAAGAAACAATTTGATGAAGCCAAGACTAAGTGGGAAGAAGAAAGTAAAAAGGCTATCGAAAAGAGCCAAAAAGAATTTGAAAATCATATCAAATAAAAAGTTAAATAAGGTCTCTTGCAAGAGATCTTGTTTTTGTTTGCTCAAGGTCCTAAATAATGAAAACGGTCACTTCAAAATATAGCTAAGAAAAAAGGAATGAAAACGCTGAGAATTGTGGGAATGAATGGAATTTGTCCTACTTTTGTGATATAATTACTTTAATTATTATAGTATAGGGGAGTGTCATGACGAAACGTTCAAAGAGATCTCGCTCAGGAAAAGTAAAGCGAAGCGTTAACATAGCCTTGTTAACTGTTTATCTATTGTTGGCTAGCTTTTTATTGTTTTTGATTTTTAAATATAATATCCTTGCTTTTAGATATCTTAATCTAGTGGCAACTGCGTTAGTTCTATTAGTTGCCTTAGTAGGGCTGCTCTTGATTATCTATAAAAAAGCTGAAAAATTTACTATTTTTCTATTGGTGCTCTCTATCATTGTGAGCTCTGTTTCACTTTTTGCAGTACAGCAGTTTGTTGGACTGACCAATCGTTTAAATGCGACTTCTAATTACTCAGAATATTCGATCAGTGTCGCTGTTTTAGCAGATAGTGAGATTGGAAATGTTACGCAACTGACGAGTGTAACAGCACCAACTGGGACTGATAATGAAAATATTCAAAAACTACTAGCTGATATCAAGTCAAGTCAGAATACCGATTTGACGGTCGACCAGAGTTCGTCTTACTTGGCAGCTTACAAGAGTCTGATTGCAGGTGATACCAAGGCTATTGTCTTAAATAGTGTCTTTGAAAATATCATCGAGTCAGAGTATCCAGATTACGCATCGAAGATAAAAAAGATTTATACTAAGGGATTCACTAAAAAAGTAGAAGCTCCTAAAACTTCAAAGAGTCAGTCTTTCAATATCTATGTGAGTGGAATTGATACCTATGGCCCGATTAGTTCAGTGTCGCGTTCAGACGTCAATATCCTGATGACTGTCAATCGAGATACCAAGAAAATCCTCTTGACCACAACGCCACGTGATGCCTATGTACCAATCGCAGACGGTGGAAATAATCAAAAAGATAAATTGACCCATGCAGGCATTTATGGAGTTGATTCGTCCATTCATACCTTAGAAAATCTCTATGGAGTGGATATCAATTACTATGTGCGATTGAACTTCACTTCGTTTTTGAAATTGATTGATTTGTTGGGTGGGGTAGATGTTTATAATGATCAAGAATTTACTGCCCATACAAATGGAAAGTATTACCCTGCAGGTAATGTTCATCTTGATTCAGAACAGGCTCTCGGTTTTGTTCGCGAGCGCTACTCCCTAGCAGATGGTGACCGTGACCGTGGGCGCAATCAACAAAAGGTGATTGTGGCTATCCTTCAAAAATTAACGTCGACCGAAGCACTGAAAAATTATAGTACGATTATTGATAGTTTGCAAGATTCTATCCAAACAAACATGCCGCTTGAGACCATGATGAACTTGGTCAATGCTCAGTTAGAAAGTGGTGGAACTTACAAAGTGAATTCGCAAGACTTGAAAGGTACGGGACGGATGGATCTTCCTTCTTATGCGATGCCAGATAGTAACCTCTATATGATGGAAATTGACGACAGTAGCCTTGCATCTGTCAAAGCTGCTATTCAAGACGTGTTGGAGGGCAGATGAAATGATTGATATTCATTCGCACATTGTCTTTGATGTAGATGATGGTCCCAAGTCAAGAGAGGAAAGCAAGGCCCTCTTGACAGAAGCCTACAGGCAGGGGGTGCGAACCATTGTCTCTACCTCTCATCGTCGCAAGGGCATGTTTGAAACTCCGGAAGAGAAGATAGCAGAAAACTTTCTTCAGGTTCGGGAAATAGCTAAGGAAGTGGCGAGTGACTTGGTCATTGCTTACGGGGCTGAAATTTACTACACACCAGATGTTCTGGATAAGTTGGAAAAAAAGCGGATTCCAACCCTCAATGATAGTCGTTATGTCTTGATAGAGTTTAGTATGAACACCCCTTATCGCGATATTCATAGCGCCTTGAGCAAGATCTTGATGTTGGGAATTACTCCAGTCATTGCCCACATTGAGCGCTATGATGCTCTTGAAAATAATGAAAAACGCGTTCGAGAGCTGATCGATATGGGCTGTTACACGCAAGTAAATAGTTCACATGTCCTCAAACCCAAACTTTTTGGAGAACGTTATAAATTCATGAAAAAAAGAGCTCAGTATTTTTTAGAGCAGGATTTGGTTCATGTGATTGCAAGTGATATGCACAATCTCGAAGGTAGACCCCCTCATATGGCAGAAGCCTATGGCCTTATTGCCCAAAAATACGGAGAAGCGAAGGCTCAGGAACTTTTTATAGACAATCCTCGAAAAATTGTAATGGATCAACTAATTTAGGAGAAATGATGAAAGAACAAAATACGATAGAAATCGATGTGTTTCAATTATTTAAAACCTTATGGAAACGCAAGCTAATTATTTTATTAGTGGCACTTGTGACAGGGGCGGGAGCTTTTGCATATAGCACTTTTATTGTTAAGCCAGAATATACGAGTACCACGCGTATTTACGTAGTCAACCGTAATCAAGGAGATAAGCCGGGACTGACAAATCAGGACTTGCAGGCAGGATCTTATCTGGTAAAAGACTACCGTGAGATTATCCTTTCGCAGGATGTATTGGAAAAGGTAGCGACAAATTTGAAATTGGATATGCCAGCAAAAACGTTAGCTAGTAAAGTTCAAGTGACTGTACCAGCTGACACTCGTATCGTCTCAATCTCTGTCAAGGATAAACAACCAGAGGAAGCCAGTCGCATCGCTAATTCTCTACGAGAAGTTGCTGCAGAAAAGATCATCGCTGTAACGCGAGTATCTGATGTAACGACACTTGAAGAAGCGCGACCAGCTACGACTCCCTCTTCTCCAAATGTTCGACGCAATACCTTGTTTGGTTTTCTTGGAGGAGCCGTCGTAACAGTAATTACTGTTCTTTTGATTGAGTTACTCGATACCCGTGTGAAACGTCCTGAAGATGTCGAAGATGTACTGCAAATTCCACTTCTAGGGGTCGTTCCTGATTTGGACAAAATGAAATAGGAGGAAGCTATGCCAACGTTAGAAATCTCACAGGCAAAATTGGATCTTGTAAAAAAGGCAGAGGAGTATTATAATGCTTTGTGCACGAACCTACAGTTAAGTGGAGATGATTTGAAAGTATTTTCTATCACTTCTGTGAAACCAGGAGAAGGAAAATCAACGACTTCCACCAATATTGCTTGGGCTTTTGCGCGTGCAGGTTACAAAACGCTGCTGATTGATGGAGATATTCGCAATTCTGTTATGTCAGGTGTCTTTAAAGCAAGGGATAAGATTACAGGTCTGACAGAATTTTTATCAGGAACCACAGACTTGTCACAAGGGCTTTGTGATACCAATATCGAAAATCTCTTTGTGATTCAGGCTGGCTCTGTGTCACCGAATCCGACAGCACTTCTTCAAAGTAAGAATTTCAGTACAATGCTTGAAACCTTGCGTAAATATTTTGACTACATCATTGTAGATACTGCTCCTGTCGGTGTCGTGATTGATGCAGCTATCATTACGCGAAAATGTGATGCTTCTATTTTAGTGACAGCAGCAGGTGAAACAAATCGACGGGATATTCAAAAAGCGAAAGAACAGTTGGAACAAACTGGGAAGCCGTTTTTAGGAGTTGTGTTGAACAAATTCGATACTTCAGTAGATAAATACGGTTCTTACGGAAATTATGGAGATTACGGAAAAAAATAAAAAATAGGTTGGGGGATAGAGATGAATGGAAAAGTAGTAAAGCCTTCATTGGCCATAATCCAGAGTTTTCTTGTTATTTTATTGACTTATCTGCTTAGCGCTGTGAGAGAAACAGAGATTGTTTCAACAACAGCTATTGCACTTTATATCCTCCATTATTTTGTCTTTTATATCAGTGATTATGGACAAGATTTCTTTAAAAGGGGATATTTGCTTGAGCTTGTCCAGACATTGAAATATATCCTATTCTTTGCGCTAGCGATTAGTATTTCTAATTTTTTCTTAGAAGATCGATTTAGTATTTCTAGACGAGGCATGATTTACTTCCTCACATTACATGCTCTCTTAGTCTATGTGCTAAACTTATTTATCAAGTGGTATTGGAAGCGAGCTTACCCCAATTTTAAAGGAAGTAAGAAGATCCTCTTGCTCACAGCAACTTCTCGTGCCGAAAAGGTACTGGATAGATTAATAGAATCAAATGAGGTTGTTGGGGAGTTGGTAGCTGTCAGTGTTTTAGACAAACCAGATTTTCAGCATAATTCTTTAAAGGTAGTAGCAGAGGAAGATATAGTAGAATTTGCGACTCATGAGGTGGTCGATGAAGTCTTTATCAATCTTCCAAGTGAAAAATACAATATTGGAGAGCTTATCTCTCAGTTTGAAACGATGGGAATTGATGTAACAGTCAATCTAAATGCTTTTGATCGTAGTTTGGCACGTAACAAGCAAATTCGTGAGATGGCAGGATTAAACGTTGTGACTTTTTCTACAACATTTTATAAGACTAGCCACGTGATTGCTAAGCGGATTATTGATATTATCGGTTCTCTAGTAGGGCTGATACTATGTGGTCTAGTCAGTGTTGTACTGGTCCCTTTGATTCGAAAGGATGGGGGCTCTGCTGTTTTTGCTCAGACGCGTATTGGAAAAAATGGTCGCCACTTCACTTTTTACAAGTTTCGCTCCATGTGTGTAGATGCTGAGGACAAAAAAAGAGAACTCATGGAACAAAATACCATGCAGGGTGGAATGTTTAAGGTGGATGATGACCCACGTATCACGAAAATTGGTCGTTTTATACGGAAGACTAGCTTGGACGAGCTGCCACAGTTTTATAATGTTCTAAAGGGAGATATGAGTTTGGTTGGTACACGACCACCAACAGTGGACGAGTATGAACACTATACCCCAGAACAAAAACGTCGCCTAAGTTTTAAACCTGGTATAACAGGCTTATGGCAGGTCAGCGGACGAAGTGAGATTAAGAATTTCGATGAAGTTGTCAAATTAGATGTGGCTTATATAGACGATTGGACAATTTGGAAAGATATTGAAATTTTATTGAAGACAGTTAAAGTTGTATTTATGAGAGATGGAGCGAAATAGATTGATAGATGTAAAAATCATTGTGGCAACACACAAGAAGGTTAAAATGCCTCAAGATAATTCTCTCTATCTTCCAATACATGTTGGGAGAGAGGGGAAATCAGATATCGGTTTTATTGGAGATAATACTGGTGATAATATTTCATCTTTAAATCCATATTATTGTGAATTAACAGGACTTTACTGGGCGTGGAAGAACTTAGACTGTGATTATCTAGGTTTAGTACACTATCGTCGTTATTTTACAAAAAGATCACGAGGTTATTCGGAACATATCAACATGGATGAAGTTGTTTTATCTCGAGATGATTTAGATAATCTTCTTTCTAAAAATGATGTTCTAGTTCCTAAGAGGAGGCGATATTATATTGAAACACTCTATTCACACTATGCCCATACTTTGGATGGAAGTCATCTTGATATTGCTCGTGATGTCATTAAAGAGTTAAGCCCAGAATATTTAACGACCTTCGATAAGGTTATGAAGCAACGTAGTGGTTACATGTTCAATATGTTTATCATGAAAAAAGATTCGGCAAATCAGTATTTTTCTTGGTTATTTCCTATTTTAGATAAGATGTACGAGCAAATAGATGTATCCCAGTTAACACCATTTGAAGCTAGACTATTCGGTCGTGTTAGTGAATTATTATTTAATGTGTGGTTGAAACATAAGGACATTAAGCCAAAAGAACTTCCATTTATGTATATGGAAAAGGTGGATTTGTTTGAAAAAGGGAAATCCTTCTTAATGGCAAAATTTTTTGGAAAGAAGTATGGTCAGAGTTTTTAGATAGGGATGAACAATAAGAATGAAATTAACAGTAAAAATAAAGTCTTTGCCAGAAATTTTAGCTCTTGTTGCGTTAGGGATATTTTTAATTATTTCAATATTAAGTGTGACTTTTTATGCTCAATATTTACCTAAAGAAGTCTATAAAATAGTGGTAGCTACTTTACTCTTTCTTTTGTTTACAAAAGAGACATTTAAAAGAAAGTATGATTACAAAACACTCATTGGATTATTTGCTGCAACTTTACTTTACTTTATTATAGGGGAAATGGGCACTATCAATTCTAATATCGCAGTAGGTATATTGTTTATTTATGCTTTACGTGATATTCCGTTTAAAAATGTAGCGAAAATTGCTTTAGTGATAAGTGTATGCTTGTTATTGTTTGTTATAATAAGTGCTAAATTGGGAATTATACCTAATTATTTAGAGATTTCTGGGAGAGTCCGTAACTATTTGGGTTTTAGATATGCTTTATTTCCGTCGGCTCTGCTAATGAATGTAGTTGCTATTGTATTTTATTTAAAGCAAAATAGAATCTATTATTGGCAGTGGTTCTTGCTAGCTTTATCTGTTTATTGGGTATATGAACAGACTGATTCTCGTTTGACATTTTATAGTTCCTGTATATTGTTGATTTGCAATTTATTAATAAAGTGGTTTCCTGATCTTTTCTCTAAATTAGGACGTATGTTTAGTATTTTTAAATTTACCTTTATTGTAAATGCACTAGTTAGTTTTTGGATTTCATTTACTTATCTCAATTCAACTAATGTTTTTGTTAATAATTTTCTTTATGAATTAAACTACATGTTAGGTAATCGTATATATTTGACGAATAAATCTCTGCAGCTATATGGCTTTGGTTTGTTTGGCCGACAAGTTGAATGGACTGGGAATGGTCTCACTACAGAGGGAGTAAAAATTTATCAGACGTATCNATATGTGGATAATTTGTATATGCAAATTTTACAAAAATACGGTTTGCTAATCCTAATATTGATGATTATACTGCTAACCTTAACTTTGTTTAAAGTTATTAAGAGACGTCAATGGGTTCTTGCTTTTATTTTGATATTGATGAGTTTCCATTCAATAATTGATGATTTGAATTTGTACCTTCAGTACAATATATTTTGGATTTTGATAGGAAGTTTAATATATTCTGATTATCAATCTTCCAGCGAAAGAGATTAAATGTTAGAGAATGATTCGTTTGAAAAAATAATATAATGGGAAATTAAGTAGTATTAGTCAGCTACAGATTTAAGAGAATACTGAACAGGAGTACTATTATATATCGAATTGTATCGTTTTTACAGAGGAGAAAAGTATGTCGGATATCAAAATTATTCAAAACAAGATTCTGTCTATCTTGAAAGAATTTATTAATATTTGTGAAGAAAATAATTTGACCTACTATGCTCTAGGGGGAACATTGCTTGGAGCAGTACGTCACAAAGGATTTATCCCTTGGGATGATGATATTGATATTGGCATGCCGAGGGAAGATTATGAAAAGTTTAAAAAAGTAGCTCCACGTTTATTACCAAGCTATTTAAAGATAGTCAATAATCCTCTAAATCTCGATATAACTCAATTGGTCGATAAAAATGTGATTGTTAAATTTGCAAATTTGGAAAGCAATGTCTTTATTGATATTTTTCCTCTAGATGGTTATCCAGAAAAGGGGAGTTTTGCAGCTAAATTACATAGTTCTAGAGTGTTGTTTCAAAGAATGCTTTGTAAAATATCAGTTTTGGATCATCTTGAAGACAAAGATCGCGGAACTATAGAGAATCTTATAGTTAAAATATCTAAAACGCTAAGAATCCAAAAGCTACTTCCAAAAGATACTTTAGTAAAGAATCTGCATAAACTTATTCAGAAATATGATTTAAAAACTTCCCGTTACGTTGGGAATGTTCTAGGCAGATATAGGGAGAGAGAAATAGTTCCTAAAGAGTACTTTGGGGAGCCTAACTCTCTTAATTTTGAAGATGTTATAATAAAATGTCCTACAGATTATAAAGGTTATTTGACGGAAATTTATGGCGATTTCATGGAACTCCCTCCAGTAGAAGATAGAGTGGCACATAATATCGAGCTTATATCAACTAGAGATAAAGAGTAAAGGGTAGGTTAAAAATTGGCAAAAAAAGTATGTATTGTGAAATGGATTTTAGACGATTCTGGCGGTGGTGAGCGAGTTGCTATATCATTGGCAAATGAACTCACAAAAAAGTGTGAAGTTCATTTGATTGGAATTACAACAAAGCAATCTAACCTTTTCTTTAAAATTAATTCTCAGGTAAAATACTCCAATTTTTTTGACCATAGAGTACGCTTGTCTAAGAATATTCTCAAAATCTCAAAAATGTTAAAAAAATATTTTATAGATAATGAGATAGAGGTTGCCTTTGGGATAGGGATATCCGCCAATGTATTTTTATCTTTAGCAGGAATAGGGATTCCTACTAAAGTAGTTTTATGTGATCACACCAATTCAATTACTGATAATAGAGAATTTTCTCAGAGAGTACAAAGGTATGTTGGAACAAAGCTTGCAGATAAGATTATTACTCTCACCCTAGAAGATCGTAGAAATTATATAAGCAAATACGGTATTTCTGAGGATAAGATTGCTTATATTTACAATTGGAAAGAAAATCTTCTTTCTAATGTAACTTATAACAATGAGTCGACTAAACTTGTTACAGTTGGTCGTTTTGATAATCAAAAAGGCTATGATTACCTTGTTCAAGTTGCAGGAAAAATTCTCCATGAACAATCAGAATGGACTTGGGAAATTTATGGTGCTGGGAACCAATTAGAAATAGAAAAGATAAAAGAATTCATTAAACATAATTATTTACAGAACAGATTATTCATAAAAGGTCTTGAAAAAAATCAGGATTTAATTTATGGTGATAAAGGAATTTACGTCATGACTTCTCGCTATGAGGGCTTGCCTTTAGTCTTATTAGAAGCTCAACAATACAATCTTCCAATTGTTAGTTTCAGATGTCCAACAGGACCAAATGAAATTGTTGAAGACGGTGTCAATGGTTATCTGATAGATTGTTATGATGTAGATGAGATGTCTAAGAAATTATTAGAGCTAATGAATGACAAGGAACTAAGAAATTGTTTCTCATCTCATGCCAAAGATAACATGGAAAAATTTAATAAAGAGCGAATCATACATCAGTGGATAGATTTGATAGAAGAAGTATCAGGGGGGAAAAATGTCTAAAAAATACTTGACGATTACTGTGCCAACCTATAATATTGAAAGCTATATTGGTAAATGTATAGAATCATTTAAAACTGTAAATCCTAAATATTACAGTGATTTTGAAGTGTTAATCATTAATGACGGGAGTACTGATAATTCTGTTCAGGTTGTTGAGAATTTAATGGAAGGTAGCGATTTAGATTTAAGAATTATCACAAAAAAAAATGGGGGGCATGGCTCAACTATTAATCGTGGGATTAAAGAAGCTAATGGAAAATATTTTAAGGTCATTGATGGGGATGATTGGGTCAATGTTCCAGAATTTGAAAGCTTATTGGATAAATTAAAAGAAATTAACACCGATTTAGTGATTTCTGACTATACAGAACAGCATGTATACAATAATACGACGGTGTATAAGGAATTTTCTTCTTATCTTATTCCAAATCAAGAGACGGGAGGTATTCCTAGTAAGTGGACACCTATGCATGCTCTGGTTTATAAAACAAGTATCTTGAAGGATAACGCTATTACAATCAGTGAAAATACATTTTATGTCGACCAAGAGTATACAATGCTCCCTCTTCAATTTGTAGAAAATTACATTTATTATAAGTTGGATATCTATCAGTACTTTTTGGGTAGAGCTGATCAAAGTATGAATATTGCTGTGATGAAAAAGAGAGCTGATCACCATGAGAGAGTAACTAAAAGAATTTTAGACTTATATAAAGAAATCCATGTAAAAAACCCGGAATTAGAAAAGGTTGTCAGTGACTCTTTGCAGTATCTGGTTAATATGCAAAACATGTTGTATGTTATGAATGATGAACTTGATAAAGTATACGACCTGTTTACATATGCAGAGAAAAGTAGTTTTAAATTCAAATTTGAAACAAAGACAAAGACATCAAATTTACTTTACATCAATTATAAAACAAAGTATCTTTTTAACCCTGCTATTAAAAACCTAGTTAAAAGAAAAGCAGAAAGTCTAGAAAAAGAATTTCAAGAGAAGGGATTTTGATGAAATATGCCAGGGAGCAAAACAAAGAATCAATTTCTCCTGAGGGAATTTATAATTCAATCAAATACACTGTTTAAGACGGTGTTCAAGAGGAGAGTACAGGTATGAAAGTACTTAAAAACTACGCCTACAATCTTTCATATCAATTGTTGGTGATTATACTCCCCATCATTACGACTCCCTATGTAACACGGGTTTTTTCTTCGGATGACCTAGGGACATATGGATACTTTAATTCCATTGTCACCTACTTTGTTCTCTTAGCGACTCTAGGAGTTGCCAACTATGGGACCAAGGTAATTTCAGGGCATCGCAAGGAAATTGAAAAAAACTTTTGGGGAATCTACTCTCTGCAATTAGGTGCAACAGTCCTTTCTCTAACCTTGTATGGTCTTCTTTGTCTAACCCTTCCCTTTATGCAAAATCCAGTAGCCTACATTCTAGGCTTGGCTTTGGTTTCTAAAGGATTAGATATATCCTGGCTCTTTCAAGGGTTAGAAGATTTTCGTAAAATTACGGCCAGAAATATCACAGTGAAGCTTTTTGGTGTAAGTGCCATTTTCTTGTTTGTAAAATCAGCGAGTGATCTATACTTGTATGTTTTTCTTCTAACAGCATTTGAATTGTTGGGTCAGTTAAGTATGTGGTTTCCAGCCCGTGAATATATTGGAAAACCACATTTTGACATAGAATATGCTAGGCATCATCTGAAGCCAGTTATCTTGCTATTCTTACCACAAATTGCTATCTCGCTTTATGTGACTTTAGATCGTACAATGTTAGGGGCGCTAGCTTCTACAAAAGATGTGGGCATTTATGATCAGGCTTTGAAGCTGGTTAATATTTTACTGACCTTGGTAACTTCCTTGGGAAGTGTTATGCTGCCACGCGTTGCGCATTTGTTAGCGACAGGTGATCATAAGTCAGTCAATAAGATGCATGAGATGTCCTTTTTAATTTATAATTTGATTATTTTTCCGATTATGGCGGGNATGTTGATTGTTAATGATGATTTTGTCCAATTTTTCTTTGGTCAAGACTTTCAAGATGCACGCTATGCAATTGCCATTATGATTTTCCGTATGTTCTTTATCGGTTGGACCAATATAATGGGAATTCAAATATTGATTCCGCACAACAAAAATAAGGAATTTATGGTTTCAACGACGGTCCCCGCTATTCTGAGTGTGGGATTGAATTTGTTGTTTCTTCCCCAATTTGGTTATGTAGGAGCAGCCATTGTCTCTGTATTGACAGAAGCACTCGTATGGGCAATTCAATTGTTCTTTACTCGTAAATACTTAAAAGAAGTTCCCATTATTGGATCTATGACAAAAGTTGTACTCGGATCTGCTATCATGTATGGCATTTTGCTGGCTTCAAAAACATTCATACATTTTTCACCGGTCATAAATGTTTTAGTGTTTGTGGTGCTTGGTGGAATCATTTACCTTTTTTTGATTCTATCTCTGAAAGTGGTAGATGTGACAGAATTAAAACAAATGATTAGGAAAAATTAGAATGCGCAAATATCGAAATATTAATTTAGATCTATTAAAAGTACTTGCATGTGTTGGAGTTGTTCTACTTCATACAACGATGGATGGGTTTAAAGAGACAGGTTCATGGAATCTTTTGACATATTTATATTACTTAGGAACTTATTCTATCCCTCTATTTTTTATGGTCAATGGTTATTTATTGTTGGGAAAGAGAGAGATTACCTATTCTTACATACTGCAGAAAGTAAAATGGATTCTAATAACAGTGTCGTCATGGACCTTTATCGTCTGGCTGTTTAAAAGAGACTTCACAGAGAACCTAATTAAAAAAATTGTAGGTTCTTTGATACAAAAAGGTTATTTCTTTCAGTTTTGGTTTTTCGGATCCTTAATGCTTATTTATATATGTTTGCCGATTTTGAAAAAATTTCTAAATTCAAAAAGAAGTTATTTATACAGTCTATCTTTATTGGTAGTTATTGGTTTGATTTTTGAGTTAGCAAATATTGTATTTCAAATGCCAGCACAAACATATGTTATACAAACCTTTAGATTATGGACTTGGTTTTTTTACTACCTTTTAGGTGGTTTTATAGCGCAATTTAACAAGGATATTATCAAAAATAGGTTTAAGAGATGGATGAAAGCAGTTGTGGTACTGTTGTTATTGATTTCACCAGTAATATTATTTTTCATAGCGAAGACTACTTATCATAATCTTTTTGCTGAATATTTTTATGATATTTTATTTGTAAAAGTTGTAAGTTTGGGAATTTTTCTAACTATCCTCACGCTTACTTTGAATGAAAAACGGAGCGGATGTATTGTTTCCCTTTCCAATCAAACTATGGGAGTTTTTATAATACACACATATATTATGAAGGTATGGGAAAAACTATTTGGTTTTAGTTTCGTAGGATCATATTTACTTTTCGCTATATTTACTTTAAGTGTTAGTTTTATTATTGTTGGAATGTTAATGAAAATTCCTTATTTCAATCGAATCGTTAAATTATAAAAAGGAGATTTAATATGTACGATTATCTTATCGTCGGAGCTGGTTTGTCTGGAGCTATTTTTGCTCACGAAGCTATAAAACGTGGAAAAAAAGTAAAAGTGATTGATAAACGCGATCATATTGGTGGAAATATCTACTGTGAAAATGTAGAAGGTATCAATGTTCATAAATATGGTGCCCATATATTCCATACGTCTAATAAAAAAGTCTGGGACTACGTCAATCAATTTGCTGAGTTTAACAACTATATCAACTCACCTGTCGCAAACTATAAGGGAAGTCTTTATAACCTTCCTTTCAATATGAATACCTTCTATGCTATGTGGGGGACAAAAACTCCACAGGAAGTGAAGGATAAGATTGCTGAGCAGACAGCTGATATGAAGGATGTTGAGCCAGAAAATCTGGAAGAACAAGCTATCAAGCTGATTGGTCCAGATATCTATGAAAAGTTGATCAAGGGTTATACTGAAAAGCAATGGGGACGCTCAGCGACAGAACTTCCTCCATTTATCATAAAACGCCTTCCGGTTCGTTTAACCTTTGATAATAACTATTTTAACGACCGTTACCAAGGAATTCCTATCGGTGGTTATAATGTGATTATCGAAAACATGCTTAAAGACGTTGAAGTTGAGCTTGGTGTTGATTTCTTTGCTCATCGTGAAGAGTTGGAAGCATCTGCTAATAAAGTTGTCTTCACAGGAATGATCGACCAGTATTTTGACTACAAGCACGGAGAGTTAGAATACCGTAGCCTCCGTTTTGAGCATGAAACCTTGGACGAGGAAAATTATCAAGGGAATGCTGTAGTGAACTATACAGAGCGTGAGATTCCCTATACTCGTATTATCGAACACAAGCATTTCGAGTATGGCACGCAGCCAAAGACCGTTATCACGCGTGAATATCCAGCCGACTGGAAGCGTGGGGACGAACCCTACTATCCGATCAACGATGAGAAAAATAATACTATGTTTGCTAAGTACCAAGAGGAGGCTTCAAAGAATGATAAGGTTATCTTCTGTGGACGCTTAGCAGATTATAAGTATTACGATATGCATGTGGTGATTGAACGAGCGCTTGAGGTTGTGGAGAAAGAGTTTGGATATGACAAAAAGTAGAATCAATTGGATAGATTTTGGAAAAGGCTTTTCCATATTTTTAGTCTTAGTAGGACATGTGTTGCTTGGACTGTATCAATCAGAAAAATTCCTCACAGCAAACAATATACTATCATTGTTGATAGCACAAGTCTACATATTTCATATACCCGTATTTTTTGCCTTATCAGGATACTTTTTCAGACCTGTATCAGATTTGAAGGAGTTTTGGCAATATGCTAAAAAGAAGACAATTGTTTTGGGTCTGCCATATATTTTCTATTCGATCATTCACTTTGGTCTTCAAAAAGTTGCAGGGGCATCTGTTCGTGTTCCTACAACCATATCTGATTTGCTAAATATCTATAAAGATCCTCTTGGGGTTTCGTGGTATTTATATATACTCTGGTCGATTTTGATAATCTATGGATTATTGTCTATTTTAGTCAAAAATCGTAGAATGTTATTTTTGATAAGTGTTTTTGCTTATTGTTTAACCCTATTTGTTCAAACAGATATTTATATTATTCAAAGAACGCTAGTTTGGGGACTTTGTTTCTTTCTTGGCAGTGTATTGAGTGAAATTCACTTTGATAAAATTAATTTGAAAAAAATTCTTTTTTTCTTTGTGCTATTTGATTTTATTTATATGTTCGCTTGGTTCTTGTTTTATGAAGTAGGGTCTAAGAAGGATTATGTAAGCTATAGTAACCCAGGTTTGTGGGGGATTGCTTTTATTGTCTGTGTATTAGTTGCTTTTGTGATTTTTCCTAAAATGGAGAAAAATTTTCCTAAAACTTTCCTATATTTCACTAAATACGGGAAAGATAGTTTAGGTATCTATATTCTTCATGCACCAATTTGTAGCATGATTCGGATTCTAATGTTGAAAGTGGGAATAAACTCAGTTTTTCTTCACGTTGTTGTTGGGATTGTCTTAGGCTGGTATTTATCCATACTAGCAACTTATATATTGAAAAAAATTCCATTTTTGAATATTGTTTTATTACCACAGAAGTATATTAAATTAAAATAAATTATTTTGGCTCTTTGTCAGCTAACATCTGGAGAAGACAATCACTGTCTTCTCTTTTTTTGTTTTTTCAGAATATACCAAACTAACCCAAAAATTCTGAAAATTCTGTTGACATCTTTTTGAAAAGAGTCTATAATGGAGAGAAAGTTTTAAAGGAGAAAATGATGAAAAGTTCAAAACTATTTGCCCTTGCGGGCGTGACATTATTGGCAGCGACTACTTTAGCTGCATGCTCTGGATCAGGTTCAAGCGCCAAAGGTGAGAAGACATTCTCATACATTTATGAGACGGATCCTGATAACCTGAACTATTTGACAACTAATAAAGCAGCTACAGCAAATATCACCAGCAACGTGGTTGATGGTCTGCTAGAAAATGATCGCTACGGGAACTTTGTGCCGTCTATGGCTGAGGATTGGTCAGTATCCAAGGATGGATTGACTTACACTTATACTATCCGTAAGGATGCAAAATGGTATACTTCTGAAGGTGAAGAATACGCGGCAGTCAAAGCTCAAGACTTTGTAACAGGACTTAAATATGCTGCTGATAAAAAATCTGATGGTCTTTATTTAGTTCAAGAATCAATCAAAGGATTGGACGCCTATGTTAAAGGAGAAATTACAGACTTCTCTCAAGTAGGAATCAAGGCCCTTGATGATTATACAGTTCAGTACACATTGAACAAGCCAGAAAGCTTCTGGAATTCTAAGACAACGATGGGAGTTTTGGCTCCAGTAAATGAAGAGTTCTTGAACTCCAAAGGGGATGACTTCGCCAAAGGGACAGATCCTAGTAGTATTCTCTATAATGGACCATTCTTGCTCAAATCAATCGTAGCCAAATCTTCTGTTGAGTTTGAAAAGAATCCAAACTATTGGGATAAAGAGAATGTCCACATTGGCAAGGTGAAATTGTCATACTGGGATGGCCAAGATACCAACAAACCAACTGAAGCCTTCAAAGATGGCAGCTTTACAATGGCACGTCTCTTTCCAACAAGCGCGAGCTACCCAGAGACTGAAAAAGCCTTTAAAGACAATATTGTTTACACACAACAAGACTCAACAACTTTCTTAGTTGGTATCAATATCGACCGTCAGTCTTATCAACATACTTCTAAGACAGCTGATGAACAAAAAACATCTACCAAGAAAGCTCTTCTAAATAAAGATTTCCGTCAAGCGCTTGCCTTTGGTTTTGATAGAACTGCCTATGCCTCTCAAGTAAACGGTGCAAGTGGTGCGACTAAACTGCTTCGCAACTTGTTTGTCCCACCTACATTTGTTCAAGCAGATGGTAAAAACTTTGGTGAGTTGGTCAAAGAAAAATTGGTGACATACGGTGACGAGTGGAGCAACGTGAACTTGGATGATGCTCAAGATGGACTTTACAATCCAGAAAAAGCCAAAGCAGAATTCGCCAAGGCTAAGACAGCTCTTCAAGCAGAAGGTGTGAAATTCCCAATCCACTTGGATATGCCTGTAGACCAAACAAACACAACGAAAGTTCAACGTGTGCAATCTTTGAAACAGTCACTTGAAGCAACTTTGGGAACAGATAATGTAGTTGTGGATATCCAACAACTTCAAAAAGACGATGTCTTGAACATCACTTACTTTGCTGAAACAGCTGCTGGTGAAGATTGGGATATCTCAGATAACGTTGGTTGGTCTCCAGACTTTGCGGATCCATCTACCTACCTTGACATCATCAAGCCATCTGTCGGAGAAAATACGAAGACTTACCTAGGATTTGACTCTGGAACCAACAACGCTGCTGCCAAGCAAGTTGGTTTGGAAGACTACGAAAAAATGGTTGTGGAAGCTGGGGAAGAAACTACTGACGTTTCAAAACGTTATGAAAAATATGCTGCTGCCCAAGCTTGGTTGACAGATAGTGCCTTGATCATCCCAACAACTTCTCAAACTGGTCGTCCAATGTTGTCTAAGATGGTACCATTTACTCTTCCGTTTGCTTACTCAGGTAACAAAGGTATGAGCGAAGCCCTTTTGTACAAATATCTAGAAGTACAAGATAAGCCAGTAACAACAGAAGAATACCAAAAAGCCCAAGAAAAATGGATGAAAGAAAAAGAAGAGTCGAATAAAAAGGCTCAAGAAGATCTCGCAAAACATGTGAAATAACTGTTGCAGAATATAAGAAAGGATTTAGTATTTCTCTTGAATGCTGAATCCTTTTTTACATTTGTAAAGAAAGATTCTAAATTTGGAGCCTCTTTTTGTCAGAATAGAGAAAATTTTTGTTAATTTTACTTGTTTCCTATTGCTTTCTTAGTTATTATTTGTTATATTAAAAGTATAATTATTTTTTGTTTATCGGGGTTAAGCATTGCACTTTCAGAGGAAGGAGTATTTTTTAAAAAGGAAATGTAAACGCTTACTCAAAAATGAAAGGATTTAGGAGTTTATGAACAAAGGATCATTTGAAAAACGTTGTAAATATAGTATTCGGAAATTTTCATTAGGTGTTGCTTCTGTTATGATTGGGGCTGCATTCTTTGGGACAAGTACAGTTCTTGCAGATAGCGTGCAGTCTGGCTCCACGGCGAATTTACCAGCGGATTTAGCTACTGCTCTTGCAACAGCAAAAGAGAATGATGGGCGTGATTTTGAAGCGCCTAAGGCAGGAGAAGAGCAAGGCTCTCCAGAAGTTACGGATGGACCTAAGACAGAAGAAGAACTATTAGCACTTGAAAAAGAAAAATCAGCTAGTTCAGATAAGTTACCAGAAGGCTTAGAGGGCAAATTAGACAAGGCTGAAGATAAAGGGAAAGAAGTTGACAAGGATCAATTAGCTAAAGATACTGGGAATCTCGTTCCAGAAGATGTAGCTAAAACAAAGAATGGTGAATTAAACTACGGAGCAACTGTCAAAATCAAGACACCATCAGGTGAAGGTAGTGGGATTGTCATTGGCGAAAATCTTGTTTTAACTGTTTCACATAACTTTATAAAAGATGTTCCAGATGGGAATAATCGCAAGGTCGTTGACAATGATAATGGTGAAGGGGATATCTACAGTATTTCCTATCCAGGACTACCAGATGTTAAATTTAGTAAAAAAGACATTATTCACTGGGATCGTGAAGGTTTCCTAAAAGGCTACAAGAATGATTTGGCTCTTGTTCGATTGCGAACAGTTCTCGAAAATACGCCTGTTGAAGTAACCAAAAAGCCAGTAGTTAAGAAAATCGGAGATAAACTTCATGTCTTTGGTTATCCAACTGGAAAATTATCACCAGTCCTCAATACAACTGTTGAATTAGTCGAATCCTACGGTGAGGGCGTAAAAGGGATCGGTTATCAAGGTAGCCATCCAGGTGCTAGTGGTGGTGGTATCTTTGATACAGAAGGAAAACTCGTCGGTGTTCATCAAAATGGAGTTGTTGGCCAACGTAGTGGTGGTATTCTCTTCTCACCTGCTCAATTGAAATGGATCCAAGATCACATGAAGGGAATTTCAAGTATCAAACCAGCAGACTTGGAAGAGAAAGAAAAACCGGCTGAAGACAAACCAAAAGAGGACAAACCAGCTGCTAAACCTGAAACACCTGAAAAAGTGACAGCTGAATGGCAAACAGTAGAGAAAAAAGAACAACAGGGAACAGTCACTATCCGAGAAGAAAAAGGTGTCCGCTACAACCAACTATCCTCAACTGCTCAAAATGATAACGCAGGCAAACCAGCCCTGTTTGAAAAGAAGGGCTTGACCGTTGATGCCAATGGAAATGCAACTGTTGATTTAACTTTCAAAGAAGATTCTGAAAAGGGCAAATCACGCTTTGGTGTCTTCCTGAAATTTAAAGATACCAATAATAATATTTTTGTCGGTTATGACAAGGATGGTTGGTTCTGGGAGTATAAATCTCCAACAACTAGCACTTGGTATAGAGGTAGTCGTGTTGCTGCCCCTGAAACAGGATCAACAAACCGTCTCTCTATCACTCTCAAGTCAGACGGTCAGCTAAATGCCAGCAATAACGATGTCAATCTCTTTGACACAGTTACTCTACCAGCTGCGGTCAATGACCATCTTAAAAATGAGAAGAAGATTCTTCTCAAGGCAGGCTCCTATGGCGATGAGCGAACAGTTGTTAGCGTTAAAACGGATAACCAAGAGGGGGTAAAAACAGAGGATACCCCTGCTGAAAAAGAAACAGGTCCTGAAGTTGATGATAGCAAGGTAACTTATGACACTATTCAGTCTAAGGTCCTCAAAGCAGTGATTGACCAAGCCTTCCCACGTATTAAAGAATACAGCTTGAACGGGCATACCTTGCCAGGACAAGTCCAACAATTCAATAAAGTCTTTATCAACAAACATGAAGTCACACCTGAAGTTACCTACAAAAAAATCAATGAGACAACTGCAGAGTACTTGATGAAGCTTCGCGATGATGCTAATCTTATCAATGCAGAAATGACGGTTCGTCTGCAAGTTGTGGACAATCAATTGCACTTTGATGTGACCAAGATTGTCAACCATAATCAAGTTACTCCAGGTCAAAAGATTGATGACGAAAGAAAACTACTTTCTTCTATTAGTTTCCTTGGCAATGCTTTAGTATCTGTTTCAAGTGACCAAGCTGGTGCTAAGTTTGATGGGGCAACCATGTCAAATAATACCCATGTCAGCGGAGATGATCATATCGATGTAACCAATCCAATGAAGGATCTTGCCAAGGGTTACATGTATGGATTTGTTTCTACAGATAAGCTTGCTGCAGGTGTCTGGAGCAACTCTCAAAATAGCTACGGTGGAGGTTCTTATGACTGGACTCGTTTGACAGCCTATAAAGAAACAGTCGGAAATGCCAACTATGTCGGAATTCATAGCTCTGAATGGCAATGGGAAAAAGCTTATAAGGGCATTGTATTCCCAGAGTATACTAAGGAACTTCCAAGTGCTAAGGTTGTTATCACTGAAGATGCCAATGCGGATAATAAAGTGGATTGGCAAGATGGAGCTATTGCTTACCGTAGTATCATGAACAACCCTCAAGGTTGGGAAAAAGTTAAGGATATCACTGCTTATCGTATCGCGATGAACTTTGGTTCACAAGCACAAAACCCATTCCTTATGACTTTGGATGGCATCAAGAAGATCAATCTCCACACAGATGGTCTTGGGCAAGGTGTTCTCCTTAAAGGATATGGTAGTGAAGGTCACGACTCTGGTCACTTGAACTATGCTGATATTGGTAAGCGTATCGGTGGTGTCGAAGACTTCAAGACCCTAATTGAGAAGGCTAAGAAATATGGAGCTCATCTAGGTATCCACGTTAACGCTTCTGAAACCTATCCTGAGTCTAAATACTTCAATGAAAAAATTCTTCGTAAGAATCCAGATGGTAGCTATAGCTATGGTTGGAACTGGCTAGACCAAGGTATCAACATTGATGCGGCTTATGACTTGGCGCATGGACGCTTGGCTCGCTGGGAAGACTTGAAGAAAAAACTTGGTGATGGTCTCGACTTTATCTATGTGGACGTATGGGGCAATGGTCAATCAGGTGATAACGGTGCCTGGGCTACCCACGTTCTCGCTAAAGAGATCAACAAACAAGGCTGGCGCTTTGCGATTGAGTGGGGCCATGGTGGTGAGTACGACTCTACCTTCCATCACTGGGCAGCTGACTTGACCTATGGTGGCTACACTAACAAAGGTATCAACAGTGCCATCACGCGCTTTATCCGTAACCACCAAAAAGATGCTTGGGTAGGGGACTACAGAAGTTACGGTGGTGCTGCAGACTACCCACTTCTAGGTGGCTACAGCATGAAAGACTTTGAAGGCTGGCAAGGACGGAGCGACTACAATGGCTACGTGACTAACCTCTTTGCTCATGATGTCATGACCAAGTATTTCCAACACTTCACTGTAAGTAAATGGGAAAATGGCACACCAGTTACCATGACTGACAACGGTAGCACCTATAAATGGACACCAGAAATGCGAGTGGAATTGGTAGATGCTGACAATAATAAAGTAGTTGTAACTCGTAAGTCAAATGATGTCAATAGCCCACTATACCGTGAACGTACAGTAACGCTCAACGGACGTGTCATCCAAGATGGTTCAGCTTATTTGACTCCTTGGAACTGGGATGCGAATGGTAAGAAACTTCCTACTGATAAGGAAAAAATGTACTACTTCAATACGCAGGCCGGTGCAACAACTTGGACCCTTCCAAGCGATTGGGCCAAGAGCAAGGTTTACCTTTACAAGCTAACTGACCAAGGGAAGACAGAAGAGCAAGAACTAACTGTGAAAGACGGCAAGATTACCCTAGATCTTCTCGCAAATCAACCATACGTTCTCTATCGTTCGAAACAAAGCAATCCTGAAATGTCATGGAGCGAAGGCATGCATATCTATGACCAAGGATTTAACAGCGGTACCTTGAAACATTGGACCATTTCAGGCGATGCTTCTAAGGCAGAAATTGTCAAATCACAAGGCGCAAATGATATGCTTCGTATTCAAGGAAACAAAGAAAAAGTTAGTCTCACTCAGAAATTAACTGGCTTGAAACCAAATACCAAGTATGCTGTTTATGTAGGTGTCGATAACCGTAGTAATGCTAAGGCAAGTATCACTGTGAATACTGGTGAAAAAGAAGTGACTACTTATACCAATAAGTCTCTCGCGCTCAACTATGTTAAGGCCTACGCCCACAATACACGACGTGACAATGCTACAGTTGACAATACAAGTTACTTCCAAAACATGTATGCCTTCTTTACAACTGGATCGGACGTCTCAAATGTTACTCTTACTTTGAGTCGTGAAGCTGGTGATGAAGCAACTTACTTTGATGAAATTCGTACCTTTGAAAATAATTCAAGCATGTACGGAGAAAACCATGATACAGGTAAAGACACCTTCAAACAAGACTTTGAAAATGTAGCTCAGGGGATCTTCCCATTCGTAGTGGGTGGTGTCGAAGGTGTTGAAGACAACCGCACTCACTTGTCTGAAAAGCATGATCCATATACACAACGTGGTTGGAACGGTAAGAAAGTTGATGATGTTATCGATGGAAATTGGTCACTCAAGACCAATGGACTAGTTAGCCGTCGTAACTTGGTTTACCAAACCATCCCACAAAACTTCCGATTTGAAGCTGGTAAGACCTACCGTGTAACCTTTGAATACGAAGCAGGCTCAGACAATACCTATGCCTTTGTCGTCGGTAAGGGAGAATTCCAGTCAGGTCGTCGTGGTAGTCAAGCAAGCAACTTGGAAATGCATGAATTGCCAAATACTTGGACGGATTCTAAGAAAGCCAAGAAGGCAACCTTCCTCGTGACAGGTGCAGAAACAGGCGATACTTGGGTAGGTATCTACTCAACTGGAAACGCAAGCAATACTCGTGGTGATTCTGGTGGAAATGCCAACTTCCGAGGTTATAACGACTTCATGATGGATAATCTTCAAATCGAAGAAATTACGCTAACAGGTAAGATGTTGACAGAAAATGCTCTGAAGAACTACTTGCCAACGGTTGCCATGACCAACTATACGAAAGAGTCTATGGATGCTTTGAAAGAGGCGGTCTTTAACCTCAGTCAGGCAGATGATGACATTAGCGTGGAAGAAGCGCGTGCAGAGATTGCCAAGATTGAAGCCTTGAAGAATGCTTTGGTTCAGAAGAAAACAGCCTTGGTAGCAGAAGACTTTGAAAGTTTGGATGCGCCAGCTCAACCAGGTGAAGGTCTTGAGAATGCCTTTGATGGCAATGTGTCTAGTCTATGGCATACATCTTGGAATGGTGGAGATGTAGGCAAGCCTGCAATCATGGTCTTGAAAGAGCCAACTGAAATCACAGGACTTCGCTATGTTCCACGTGGTTCAGGTTCAAATGGTAACTTGCGTGATGTAAAACTGGTTGTCACAGATGAGTCTGGCAAGGAGCACACTTTCACTGCGACGGACTGGCCTGATAATAATAAGCCCAAAGACATTAACTTTGGCAAGACAATCAAGGCTAAGAAAATTGTCCTTACGGGTACCAAAACATACGGAGACGGTGGAGATAAATACCAATCTGCAGCGGAACTTATCTTTACTCGTCCGCAGGTAGCAGAAACACCGCTTGACTTGTCAGGATATGAAGCAGCTTTAGCTAAGGCTCAAAAATTGACAGATAAAGAAAATCAAGAGGAAGTAGCTAGTGTTCAGGCAAGCATGAAATATGCGACGGATAACCATCTCTTGACGGAAAGAATGGTGAAATACTTTGCAGATTATCTCAATCAATTAAAAGATTCCGCTCCGAAACCTGATGCTCCGACAAGCAGTAAGGGTGAAGAGCAACCACCAGTTCTTGAAGTACCAGAATTCAAAGGCGGTGTTAATGCGGCAGAAGCAGCTGCTCATGACCTACCAGAGTTCAAGGGAGGAGTCAATGCAGCAGAAGCAGCTGTACATGAAGTACCAGAGTTCAAAGGCGGTGTTAATGCGGCAGAAGCAGCTGCTCATAAAGTCCCTGAGTTCAAGGGCGGCGTTAATGCGGTTGAAGCTTTGGTAAGTGAAGTTCCAGAATACACCGGTGGCGTCAATGGAGTTGAGCCAGCTGTACATGAAAAACCAGAGTACACAGGCCCGCTAGGTACAGCAGGTGATGAACCAGCACCAACTGTTGAGAAACCAGAGTATAAGTTGACACCAGCTCCGCTAGCTGATACAAAGACATCAGAAATCAAAGATACTCTGAAAAATGAAGAAAGCAAGAAGACACTCCCAGAAACAGGAGAAGCCCAGTCTGATACAGCCCTCTTCCTAGCAGGAATCAGCCTAGCATTGTCAGCCGCCCTCTTTGCTATTAACAGTAAAAAAGAATAGATATTTATTTATTCCACAACTACATTGTTTGGATAAGTGACTTGGACTTCTAGGGGAGTCAGAGTCGGAAAATGAATCAAACACCTGGAGAGGACCTCTTGGTTCTCTCCTTTTTAAAAGGAGAAATGATAACGCTTACTAGCGTAGGCGGATGAAAGGAAATAGGAGAAATATGGACAAACACTTTTTTGAGAAACGCTGTCATTATAGTATCCGCAAATTTGCAATTGGTGCAGCCTCAGTTATGATTGGTGCTAGTATCTTTGGAGCCAATATGGTTCAGGCAGCAGAAACAGCAGCGCCTTCAGAGACAGAGGGAAGTATCACTCATGTTCAAGCCCTGGATAAGCTACCAGATGATTTAGCCGCTGCGCTTGAAAAAGCAGATGCAGAAGCTGCAACAGAAGCAAGTCATGAAGAAACTCCATCGACTGATGAGGGAACCAATCCTGCAGCAAGTGAAGAGGCAAAACCAGAGACAAATCCTGCAACTCCCAAGCCAACAGAAACGCCGAAACCGGTTGAAACACCAAAGGCAGACAAACAACCTGCGGAAACCACTACACCAGCAGTAAAACCAGCTGAAAAGACAATCGAAGATAGAGAAGATGTCAACCATCTCGAGGGTGCTACTGCTCAGGCAAGCAACCATGAGACTGGGACCAACTTTACTGCAGATAAGGCTATCGATGGAGATGACAATACCCGTTGGGCTACAGATAGAGATGCAGTAAAACCAACTTTTGAATTAACTCTTCCAAAAACTACCCTTATCAAGCATGTGGAAATTGACTGGGATCGTCGTCTTCGTAATGGGCAAAATGACCCAAATATCAAATCTTGGAGTCTCTACTACGCAGGTCAGGAAGATGTGGGGGCTAATGGAGAAAAACAATGGAAACTCGCTCATACCAAAACAGGAGAACCTGTTTTAGATGAGAAAGTAGATCTAGCTGAAAGTATCAAAGCTAAGTATCTCAAATTGGAGGTCAATGATTACCAAGCGGGAACAATGAACTGGAGAAACGTTGGAATCCAAGAAATTCGAGCTTATTCTAACGTTCCGGACCATAGTAAGGTAACGGACATCCGCCAAGTAACCGAACTAACAGTAGCAGAAGACGGACAGTCTCTTGTCTTACCAACTTTACCAGGGAAAGTTAGCCTTATCGGAAGCAACAAGCAAGGTGTGATTGACCTTCAAAATCACATCTATAAGCCTTTGACAGATCAACGCGTCAAGGTCATGGTCCAACAAATCAGAGACAGTCATACTTTCACTAAGGAATTTGAAGTAGTCATCAAGGGCCTACATCAGGACGAAGGTGTGGGTGTCAAACCAAAAGTAGCACCAGCTGTTCAACAATGGTATGGGAAAGAAGGCCAATCTTCTATCACTTCAGATACAGTTCTTGCGACAGGAAATTCAGGCTTTGATCAGGCAGCAACCTTCTACCAGTCAGACCTTGCCAGCCGTGGATTGGAACTAGCAACAGGTGACAAGCAAGCTCAAAAACGAATCGAATTTAAAAAGGTTGAAAACAAGGGTTACGGTAAGGAAGGGTATGGCATCACTATCCAAAATAATGTGATTACCATCGAAGCTGCCACAAACACAGGAGCCTTTTACGCCACTCGGACTCTTCTTCAAATGGGAGAAACAGACCTACAAAATGGCGAAATTCGTGATTTCCCAAGTTTCAGCCACCGTGGCTTTATGCTAGATACAGGTCGTAAATTTATCCCTTACGACACCCTTGTAGACATCATGCTCAACATGGCTTACTACAAGATGAACGACTTGCAGTTGCACCTTAATGATAACTATATCTTTCTCAAGGAACACTTGGCAGGAAAGAATCTTTCTAAAGAGGAAGAACTCAAGTATGTCCTTGAACATGCCAAGACTGGTTTCCGTGTGGAGACAGACATTGTCGGTAAGAATGGCCAAAAATTGACATCAGATGAGCATTATACCAAGGAAGAAATGCAAAATCTGATTAAACTTGCCAAGGCCTTGCATATCAACCTAGTGCCAGAAATTGACACACCAGGTCATGCACTATCATTTGTCAAAGTTCGCCCAGACCTCATGTATCAAGGTAGTTTGAGCGATTATGCAGGCAAGCACAATGTTGAGCGCGTAGCCATGCTAGACTTGGATAACAAGTACGAAGAAACTCTTAAATTTGTCAAATCAGTTTATGACAAACTCCTCGATGGTCCAGATGCACCGCTTCATGGCGTGTCCACTGTTCATATCGGAACGGATGAATACTATGGCAGCAGAGAAAGCTATCGTCGCTATGTCAATGACCTTATCAAATACATTAAAGGAAAAGGCTATACCCCTCGAATCTGGGGCTCACTCAGTGCGAAACGTGGGAACACTCCTGTTGATTGGAACGGAGTAGAAGTTGATATCTGGAGTATTAGCTGGCAACGACCAAATGAAGCCATTGCTCAGGGAGCTAAGATTATCAACATCACGGATGTACCGACCTATAGTGTGCCAAGTGGAAGCAATAGTCAAGCAGCCTACGGGGACTATGCAAACTACGAACGTCAGTACAATAGCTGGACACCGAATGATTTTAGAACAGGTGGCGGTCCACTTCTACCAGCTTCTCATCCAAGTATCCTTGGTGGTGGGCACGCAGTTTGGAATGACAATATCGACCTTCATGAGACAGGTTTGACCTCTTATGACATCTTCAAACGCTTCTTCAAGAGCATGCAAACCACTGCAGAGCGCACTTGGGGATCTGACCGTGCAGCTGCGACCTTTGCAGAACGCACCCTACCAACGAGCCCTTATGCGCCACAGTCAAATCCTGATAAAGAGATTGATCAAAGCGACTTGTTTACCATCAATCCTGAAACAGTCAAGAACTATGCGAGCAAGAAAGTGAAGACAAGCGAGCAGGGATTGGCTTTTGAGAAAGACAGCAGTATCGAAGGCTTGGCAGGTGATGTTGGTCCAAGTCATGTCTTGAAGTTTGATGTAACTGTCACTGGAGACGGTGAACAAACCTTCTCAACAAGTGGGGACAACCGTATCTATCTAGCTGATAAAGATGGCTACCTTGCTTATCAATTTGAACAGTTCCATATTCAATTCAATAAAAAACTTGAAAAGAACAAACGTTATCAAATCTCCATCGTAACCAAACCACAGTCAACCGAAGTCTATGTAGATGGTGAAAAGATTGAGCGTATCACAAATCCAGCTCACCCTCGCTTTGCCCACAATAGCTTGGTACTACCGCTTGAAAGCATCGGTGGTTTCAAAGGAATCTTGCATAGTGCAGAGTTGTCAGATAAACCATTTGTAAATCCTCGTTTGATTGCAAATGATAAGATTACTGCAACCGCAAGCAGTCAGCAACTTCCAGGGAACGCGACTGAAGGCGCTGTTGAAAAGGCCTTTGACAATGATCCAAATACCTTCTGGCATACTAAGTGGACTGGTGACACTGCGCCATACACTCTTACTATGACCTTGAAAGAAGCAGAAAAAGTCAATGGCTTGACTTATCTTCCACGTCCAGGTGGTGGAAATGGTGTCGTGACGCGCTACGAAATCTACGCACAAAAAGATGGCCAAATGGTCAAGGTTTCAGAAGGAAGCTGGGACAACAACGCCCAAGAAAAAACAGTCAACTTTGCGGCGGTAGATACCAACAAGATTGAGTTGAAAGTATTGGAAGGCGTTGGTGGTTTTGCAAGTGCAGCTGAAGTTCATCTATTGAAACCTGTCAAAGAAGAGCAAGAAACGCCTGCACCGAGTCAACCAGAAAAACCAACTACACCTGAAAAACCAAAAGTAGAGCAAACAGGTGATGGAACAGTTGAATTGGCAGATCAATTCACAGCAAGTAAACCAGCTAGCGAAGACAGCATTGCAGCTGCTAGCAAGAGCGCAGACTATCTCAAGAAAGAGTACAAGGTCTTCCCAACTCCACAAAAAGTGACCTATGGCGAAGGTGTTACAGCCCTTCGTAAGCAAGTCAATCTGGTTATGGGGGATCAACTCGACATCTATACTCGCAATCGCTTGAAGAGTGTCTTGCAGGATAATCAAGTATCTTATACAACTGGTAAGACAGCAATCGCTGGCGCAACCAATATCTATCTTGGAGTGCATGGACAAGGTTCACAAGCAGAGCAAAACTTGTCCAATGTTTCAGCAGGTCTCTTTGACAAGATTGATGCCTATGCCTTGACCATCAAGGATAACTCAATTTCTATCGTCGGAAAAGACACGGATGCAGTCTTCTATGGTTTGACAACCTTGAAACACATGCTTAAGGAAAGCCAAGTGCCAGTCCTTCGCAATGTGACAGTAGAAGATTACGCAGAGCTCAAGAACCGTGGCTTTATCGAAGGTTACTATGGAAATCCATGGTCGAATGCCGATCGTGCAGAGCTCATGCGTTACGGTGGCGATTTGAAATTGAACCAATACTTCTTTGCACCAAAAGATGATCCATACCACAACAAGAAATGGCGTGAACTCTATCCAGAAGAAAAACTAGCTGAAATCCGTGAACTTGCTCGTGTCGGAAATCAAAGTAAAACCCGCTATGTCTGGACCATCCATCCATTCATGAACAACCGCATCCGCTTTGGCAATGAAGCGCATTACCAAGAAGATTTGGCAACCATCAAGGCTAAATTTACCCAGTTGATGAAAGTGGGTGTCCGTGAATTTGGTATCCTAGCAGATGATGCTCCAAGCCCAGTTGGAGGCTACAATAGCTACAACCGCTTGATGCAAGATATGACCAAGTGGTTGACTGAAATGCAGGGAACTTACAGCGGTCTTCGTAAAGAAATGATCTTTGTTCCTGGACAGTATTGGGGTAATGGACGTGAAGATGAGTTGAAATCTCTCAATGAAAATCTCCCAAGTTCAACATCCATGACCTTGACGGGTGGTAAGATTTGGGGTGAAGTCTCTGAAAGCTTCCTATCAACTCTCAAGAACAATCTATCCGCAGGTGGCAAAACCTATCGCCCAGTTTCACTTTGGATTAACTGGCCTGTAACAGATAACTCTAAACAACACTTGATTCTAGGTGGTGGTGAGAAATTCCTTCATCCAAATGTGGATCCAAGTTTGCTGTCTGGTATCATGTTGAACCCAATGCAACAGTCTGAACCATCTAAGATTGCCCTCTTTTCAGGAGCTCAATACTCATGGAAACAGTGGAAATCAGAAGAAGAAGCTAAGAAAATCAATGACATTGCCTTCAACTTTGTAGAAAATGGTCATTTTGAAGATAGCAAGGTATCGGCAGCCTTCCGTGAACTTGGTAAGCACATGATCAACCAAAACATGGATAATCGTGTCGTCAAACTAGAAGAATCTGTAGACTTGGCTCCAAAATTAACAGACTTCATGACCAAGCTTAAAGCAGGTCAGGATGTGACTGCTGAACGTATAGCCTTGCGTGCAGAATTTGCCAAGATTAAAGAAGCAGCTGAGCTCTATAAAGCATCAGGTGATAAAAAAATGGTTGCCCAAATCCACTATTGGTTGGATAATGCAATCGACCAAATGAATGCTCTCGATGCCTTCCTTACAGGAACTGAAGCCATGGCTACCAACGATGCAGCCAAACTTTGGGATAGCTACTATAAAGGCTTGAAGTTCTACGAACAGTCTCAAACTCATACCTTCCATTATGTAGACCATATGGAAAAAGCTGAATTGGGTGTTCAACATATTCGTCCATTTATCCTATCCTTGAAAGAAGTTTTGGCGTCTGAAGTTCAAAAAGTCTTGCATCCAGATCAAATCATCAGTACCTTTATCACCAATCGAACAGGTGTAGAGGGTGGCTTGGCAGAAGTAACGGATGGCGATTTGGCAACTCATGCGATTATTAAATCACCAAATAGCATCAAGACAGGTGATTATATTGGTATGAAGTTCAACAAACCAGTAGCGATTCAAACCTTGACCTTTGCAATGGGAACGCAGGCAAATCCACGTGATACCTTTAGTAAGGCAGAAGTACAGTATCAAGATGAAAATGACAACTGGGTAACCTTGAAAGAGCCAAGCTATGTCGGAAATGAATCCCTTCTTAAGTTTGAAAATCTCAATATCAAGGCCAAGGCAGTTCGCATGATTGCGACAGCAGATCGCGAGAACACTTGGTTTGCAGTTCAGGAAATTGCAGTTAACCGGTCAGTTGAAAAAGCTCGTAGCCAACAAGCAACGACAGTTAGTCTAAGCTCAAACTTAGTTTACAAACTAAATACCTCAGCCCGTCAAATCACTGATGGCAAGGACAATACAGAAGCCATGATGGCAAATGCTGACGGTAGCAATACGACTCCAGTAGATGCCTGGGCACAACTTGACCTCGGTGAAGTCAAGTCAGTCACTAAAGTACGACTTCGCCAAGGAACGGGTGATAAGCTTGCCACAGGTGTACTTGAGTACTCTACAGATGGAACTGCATGGCAAGAGTTGGATCGCCTATCAGGAGAACAAACCAAGGAAGTGACCAGAGCGATCAATGCTCGTTACATCCGAGTACGCAATACCAAGGCCCTCGACCTCTGGTGGCGTATTCAGGACTTCTCTGTTGAGACACGCTCTGGAAACAGTGAGTTAACAGACACCAACGTCGACGCCTTGAAGGAAACACCAGTAGTGGATAGCTTAGGCAGTTACGAACTTCAAATTCCAGCTGGAACCAAACTCCCTGCTCATAGCTATCTAGGTATGAAGCTTGACCGTATCCATCAGATCAAGAGCATCCAGCTCAAAGGCCAAGCCAACCCTGCTCTTACTCTAGAGTACTCTGCAAATGCACAAGAATGGACACCAGCCAGCCAGTTGACAGACAGATCTGTGGCAACCCACTTAGTACGTTATGTGCGTCTGGTCAACAAAACAGATCAGGAACAAGCTGTCACAGCCACTTCTCTCCTTGTGACAACCAAAGAAGTGCAACCAACCAAACTAGAATCTACAACTATGGGCATTCATCCAACATACGGCAGCAATGATGTTCGTAAACTGAACAACCTAGATCAACTATTTGACGGTGTTTACAACAACTTCGTTGAGTTTTCAGACTATGCCCATAAAGATGGTCATGTGACCTTGAAACTTGGTAGCGAACGCACTATCAAGAAGATTAGAGCCTACATCCAAGACGGAACTCAAAACTACCTTCGTGATGGCAAGATCCAAGTCAGCCAAGATGGTAAAACTTGGACAGATGTCGTGACAGTAGGAGATGGTGTAGCCAATAGCCAACACGATGATTCTCTGACAGATGGTTGGACACATGATTCTAAGATGCCAGGAAATCGCTACATCGAAGGAGAATTGACGACACCAGTCAAAGCTAACTATCTCCGTGTCCTCTATACGGCAGACTATGATGCCCGGTTTGTAGGCTTTACAGAATTGGTCATCAATGACGGTGAATTTGTCAAACCAATCAATGATCCAACAGTAGAAGGAAATAGTGGAGAAAGCCAAGGTAATCTCTACAACAACCTTGTAGACGGCAAAGTCTTGACCAGCTACAAGTCTGAAAAAGACAAGGGCGAATTGGTGTATCACTTATCTGAGCCAACCAATGCCAACCACCTTCGTCTCGTTTCCAGTCTTCCTGAAGGAGCGAAAGCACGTGTTCTTGCTAGAACACTCAAGGATGGTCAAGACAGTTGGACAGACCTCGGTGCCATTACATCTAGTCTCCAAACCTTTGCTATCCGAAATGGTGGCTCTCTTCTAGACGTCAAATTAGTCTGGGAAGGTGGCAAGGCTGAGTTTTATGAATTGGCGAGCTTCTATCAAGAATTGACAGAAGAATCTGTTCAATCAAGCAAGGGTGATGAACCAGCACCCGTTCTTGAGATTCCTGAATTCACAGGTGGTGTCAATGCAGCTGAGGCCTTGGTACATGAAGTACCAGAGTACACAGGCCCAGTAGCAACAGTGGGTGACCAAGCTGCTCCAACAGTAGAAAAACCTGAGTTCCAGGGTGGTGTCAATGCAGTTGAAGCCTTGGTACATGAGCTTCCAGAGTACACAGGTCCACTTGGTACAGCAGGAGATCAACCAGCACTGACGGTCGAGAAACTGGACTTTACAGGTGGTGTGAACGCGGTAGAAGCAGCAGTACATGAAGTACCAGAGTACACAGGTCCACTTGGTACAGCAGGAGACCAACCAGCACCGACAGTTGAAAAACTAGAGTTTACAGGTGGTGTGAACGCGGTAGAAGCAGCAGTACATGAAGTACCAGAGTACACAGGTCCACTTGGTACAGCAGGAGACCAACCAGCACCGACAGTTGAAAAACCAGAGTACAAATTGAACTTAAGTCCACTCGCTGATACTAAGACTCCAGAAGTTAAACATGATGATCAGAAGGAGCTTCCGGCAACAGGTGAAAGCAAATCTGACACGGCTCTCTTCCTAGCAGGCGTAAGTCTAGCCCTATCTGCTCTCTTTATCGCGAAAGGGAAAAAGGAATAGCTTCTGATTACCTTTGCTTTTGACAAATTTTAGCATCAAGAGAAAGTGAAAAGACAGCTCCATAACCTCTATAATAGTTAGAGAAACTATCAAAAGAGTTATGGTGCTGTTGGAATAAACTATTGAGCTATAAAGAATAAAAATCCTGAGAAGTAAAATTCTCAGGATTTTGCTTATTGTTGCGGTTGACTTGGTTGGTTTTGCTCAGCAGGTGCAGTGCCTGATTGTTGAGGAATCGTCTGCGTTTGACTTGTGCTTGGAGAAGTTGCGCTTGACTGAGAAGTCGAGCTCTCAGATGTTGAGCTAGAACTTTCAGATGTCGAACTTTGTTGTGTAGATGATGAAGGGGTCCACGTATTGCGTGCTCCATTCTTAAAGACAAATTCTCCGCTTCTGTAAAGGCCTTCAGGCATGGTCCAATCCCCTGGATGGTCATCTGTTGAGAGGTAGGTCATCATCGAACGATAGACCTTAGCAGCAACGTAGAAGCCATCACCAACGATAGGAGTAAGTCGGTTAGAGTAACCGGTCCAGACAGCCATTGAATATTTACGAGTATAGCCGACAAACATTTCGTCTGGAGCTACATAACCAGAGTTCTTAATGTATTTCTCAATTTCATCATCTGTATAGTTTGATGTACCAGTCTTACCAGCTTGTGGTAACCATGATAGGTAGGCTCCACGTCCTGTTCCATAAGTCAGAACTGTTTTCATCATCTCTGTCATCATGTAGGCAGTTGTTTCTTTCATAGCGCGTGTTCCTGAATCAGAAAACTCTTTTGAACTACCATCACTAAAGATGATTTTGTTGATGTACATTGGCTTATGGTAAATACCGCCATTGGCAAAGGCAGCATAGGCTGCGGCCATTTTTTCACTGCTTGCCCCATACTTTTTGTTAGATTCTGTTGTGTTACTTGAAATCGCGTTGGCATAGTGTATATCTGGGTAGTCAATACCGAGTCCATTTAGGAAGGTTTTGGCTCTATCCAAACCGACTTTATTCAAAGTTTCTACAGCTGTAACGTTCCGTGATTGTTGAAGAGCATACTGCAACGTGATGTTTCCAAAGTAACTCTTATCCCAGTTGTAGACAGGGGTGTTGGTCCCAGGATAGTTATAAGGTACGTCATGAACGATAGCAGCAGTTGAGTCGTAGATGTCATACTCCAAGGCTGGCGCGTAATCTGTGATGGGTTTCATGGTTGAACCCCAGTCACGGTTGGTTTCAACAGCTTGGTTCATACCGAAGGAAACATTGCTTGATTGATGGCGTGCACCTAGCTGGGCAATCACCTTTCCGTTTGTGACATCAACGATGGTAGAAGCTACTTGCAACTCATCATCTGGATAATTAACGTATTCGTCGGTATTGTAGATATCCCAGAGACGTTGTTGAACGGCTGGATCAACATTGGTATAAACTTCCATTCCTGTTGTCAAAAGGTTGTAACCAGTTTCCTGTTCGACTTGGTCGATTACTTCTTTGAGATAATTATCCATATAGGCTGGATAGTTGTTTCCAGAACGGAGGCTCTGCAGTCCATCTGTAATGGGAGTGTTAATGGCTTTTTCGTATTGTTCAGCAGAAATGTAGCCTTGACTTTTCATTTCCGAGAGGACAAGGTCACGGCGTTCTTGTGCCGCTTCTGGATGAGAATAGGGATCATATTGATTTGGAGCCTGAGGCATTCCAGCTAGGAGAGCCAATTGAGGTAGACTTAAATCTTTGAGGTCTTTACCATAGTAGTTTTGGGCTGCCGTTTGCATCCCGTAATTTCCGTTGGACATATAGACCTTGTTGATGTAGTAAGTTAGGATCTCTTGTTTGGTCGCTTTTTGTTCTAGCTGAACGGCTAGCCAAGCTTCCTGTGCCTTACGTGAAAGTGTTTGATCAGATGTTGATGTTGAGAAATAGGTTAGTTTAATCAACTGTTGTGTCAAGGTAGAACCACCTTGAAGACCACCCCCACCACGGAGGTTTCGTAAGGAAGCGCCTAGGATACGAATCGTATCTACTCCTCGGTGACTGAAGAAACGATGATCTTCAATAGAGACAATTGCATTGACCAGCTCCGTAGGGATTTCATTAGCCTGTGCATTGACACGGCGCTCAGAACCCAGATCAGCGATAAGTTCATTTTTGCTGTCATAGATCTTACTAGACGTTGTAGCGACTAGTTTGCTTTCGGATAGAGCCGGAGCCTTGCTTACATAGTAGAGAAAAAGGCCTCCACCTAGCATAATAGCTGCGATAAATACAGTCAAGAGGCAGATACTGACATACTTAACTATTCGCAGGAAAGTTTGTTTGTTCATCTTATTTTACCACCTAGTAAATGTTCTTTGATAACTTCGAGATAGGGAATCTGTGGAAAGGCACCAGGCTCAATCCTATATCCATTTTCTCGAATATATCCAAGTGGCATTGACTTTTGTCCCATATCTTGATGATAGAAACGAATCAAATCAATGGCCGGCAATAAGTAGGTTTCTTGCTGAGAAGAAAAGTGAAGGAGGACAAAGCAGATTCCTTGCTGGGCAAGAACTTGTTCCATATGCTGGATCTGATGGAGATGAAAATTCTTCATCGGAATCGCATGTTTTTGCCTGGTTTCCTTTGCTTCAAAGTCGATGTAGTATCCATCATAAACTCCTGAATAGTCAGTCGTTGAGGCCTGTCTAAAGTAGGCTTCAACGATCTTGGCTCGACTTCGTTGGGGATAGTCGACACGTACGATTTGGATGGGAGTCGGTTTCTTGTGAATAACTGCTAACCCATGTGACAAATAGTAGTCGTTCGTAGCGTTGATCATCTTTTCAAAAGACATTCCCCGATTTGCGAAATTTTTAGTTTGTGACGGGGGGGCTTGTCTCTTCTGTGATGAAAGTTTATGTGGATAGTTGACCATAATTCTCCTTATTGGTACAATAACATCACTCTATTATATCATAAATTTACAAAGAAAGGGTTAAAAATGACAACAGCCTTGATTTTAGGCTATTCAGCCTTCGACCTTGGTCTCTTTAATGACAAAGATATTCGCGTTGATATTATCAAAACAGCCATTCGGAGAGACCTAGAACGTCTAGCAGAAGAAGGGGTGACCTGGCTTGTCTTTACAGGGACTCTGGGCTTTGAGTACTGGGTGCTTCAAGTGGCACAGGATATGAAAGCAGACTATGGATTTCAGCTGGCGACCATTTTCGATTTTGAAACCCATGGTAGTAACTGGAATGAAGCCAATCAAATCAAACTCAGTGAGTTTAAGCAGGTTGACTTTGTCAAATATGCCTATCCACAATATGAGCACAAGGGGCAACTACGTGATTATCAGAAATTTCTGCTGGAAAATACAGATACTTGTTACCTTTTTTACGACGAAGAAAAGGAAACCAAGTTACAGTATTTTTACCAGATGATGAAGAATCAAGAAGGCTATGTTACAAAAAGATTAACATTTGAGGATCTGAACGAAATAGTGGAAAATTTTTCCGAAAAGTGAGGCTTTGACCTTGATTTTTGTTTGTCTTTTTTTATATAATAAGAATAGCAATCAAGAATGGAGAGAGAAATGGCAAGTATTATTTTTTCAGCAAAAGATATTTTTGAACAAGAGTTTGGACGTGAAGTTCGTGGATATAGTAAGGCAGAGGTAGACGAGTTCCTAGATGATGTGATCAAGGATTATGAGACTTACGCAGCTTTGGTCAAATCTCTTCGTCAGGAGATTGCTGATTTGAAGGAGGAATTGTCTAACAAGCCACAGGCAAGTTCTACTCAACAAAGTTCTATCGAAGTAACAAGTTCTACTCCAATGACAAATTTTGATATTTTGAAACGATTGAATCGACTTGAAAAAGAAGTATTCGGTAAGCAAATTGTAGACAATTCTGAGTTATAATTAGGTGTCTATTAGATGCAATTTTTGGATAATCGCGTGAAGAGAATCTCTTTTCATGAGGAAAGTCCATGCTAGCACAGGCTGTGATGCCTGTAGTGTTTGTGCTAGGCGAATCCATAAGCCTAGGGACGAGAGATCGTTACGGCAGTTGAAATGGCTAAGTCTTCGGATAGGTCAGAGTAGGCTTGAAAGTGCCACAGTGACGGAGTCTTTCTGGAAACAGAGAGAGTGGAACGCGGTAAACCCCTCAAGCTAGCAACCCAAATTTTGGTCGGGGCATGGAGTGCACGGAAACGAACGTAGTACTCTGACTGCTGTCAGCTATAGGCTGCTAGCGGTAGACAGATGATTATCGAAGGAAGTGGTCCTAGTCACTTCTGGAACAAAACATGGCTTATAGAAAATTGCATATAGGTTGGGGCTGAGAACTTTTTCTCAACCTCATTTTTTAAAGTGTACAAAAGAAAGGTCTTACAAGACTGTAAAATGAAAAAAGAATTTAAATTAATCGCAACTGCTGCGGCGGGTCTCGAGGCTGTCGTTGGACGTGAGGTGCGAGATCTTGGATATGATTGCCAAGTTGAAAATGGACGTGTCCGTTTTCAAGGGGATGTGCGGGCTATCATCGAGACCAATCTTTGGCTTCGAGCGGCTGATCGCATCAAGATCGTAGTCGGGAGTTTTCCAGCTAAGACCTTTGAAGAACTTTTCCAAGGCGTTTTTGCTCTAGATTGGGAAAACTATCTCCCGCTTGGGGCGCGTTTCCCGATATCAAAGGCTAAATGTGTTAAGTCTAAACTTCACAACGAGCCCAGTGTTCAGGCAATTTCTAAGAAAGCAGTTGTCAAGAAACTGCAAAAACACTATGCCCGTCCAGAAGGAGTTCCCTTGATGGAAACGGGTCCCGAGTTTAAGATTGAGGTATCTATTCTTAAAGATGTGGCAACTGTCATGATTGACACGACAGGTTCTAGCCTCTTTAAACGTGGATATCGTACGGAAAAGGGTGGAGCACCTATCAAGGAAAATATGGCAGCGGCCATTTTACAACTCTCTAACTGGTATCCAGACAAGCCCTTGATTGATCCGACTTGTGGTTCAGGAACATTCTGTATCGAGGCGGCTATGATTGCCAGAAAAATGGCACCAGGCCTTCGCCGTTCCTTTGCTTTTGAAGAATGGAACTGGGTCAGTGATCGGTTAATCCAGGAAATTCGCACAGAGGCTGCTAAGAAAATCGATCGTGAGATAGAATTGGATATCATGGGCTGTGATATTGATGCTCGGATGGTTGAGATTGCTAAGGCCAATGCCCAAGCAGCTGGTGTGGCTGGTGATATCACTTTTAAACAAATGCGGGTACAGGACTTGCGCTCAGACAAAATAAATGGCGTCATCATTTCCAATCCACCATATGGAGAGCGTTTATCTGATGATGCAGGAGTCACCAAGCTCTATGCTGAGATGGGACAAGTCTTTGCACCACTGAAAACCTGGAGCAAATTTATCCTGACGAGTGACGAAGTTTTTGAAAGTAAGTACGGAAGTCCAGCGGATAAAAAGCGCAAACTTTATAACGGAACCTTAAAAGTGGATTTGTATCAATACTTTGGTCAGCGTGTGAAGCGCCAAGAGGTAAAGTAGAAAGGAAGACAGATGAGTAAAAAAAGACACAATCGTCATAAAAAAGAGCATCAAGAGTCCAAATTTGATTTTGACGAGGCGAAAGATCTGACAGTTGGTCAAGTCATCCGTAAAAATGAAGAAGTTGAAGCTGGAGTATTGCCTGAGGACAATATCTTGGATAAATACATCAAACAGCACCGCGAGGAAATCGAAGCCGACAAGTTTGAAACACGTCAATTTAAAAAAGAAGAACTGCAGGAAGCTCAGGCTCAAGAAGAATTGACGACACAGGAAGTCTCAGAAATCACTGAAGAGTCGGCACCAATCATAGAGGAACCCGAGACAGTTTCAGAAGAAACGGTGTCAGACTCAGTGGAAACTACAAGCTCGGATGTGATTTTGCCTCCTTTGGGAGAAGAAAATCAAGACTTGGAACCGCTTGTGTTGGAAAAGCAAACGCCAGCAGAGGTTGCTGATGAGAAAGAAGAGGAAGAGACGGCTCTACTTTCACGCTCAGCTCAGGCAGAATCAGAAACAGTTTCTAATTCTAAAAAGAAGCGCGTGTTTGTTATCGGTTCAGCCTTGGCAGCAGCCCTTATCTTGGCAGGTAGTTACTATATCTATCGTCAAGTAAATCGCTCCAACCAAGCCATCCAGTCTTCCCAGTCTTCTTCTAGTAATCAAGAAACACAAACAGCCCTACAAGAGTTTAATGCCCTCTACGATGCCTTTTATACGGATGCTAATAAAACAGCTTTGAAAAATAGTCAGTTTGACAAGTTGAACCAACTCAAGGCTCAACTAGATAAACTCGAAGGTAGCCGAGAGCACACTCTGGCCAAGTCTAAGTATGATAGTTTAGAAGCTCAAATCAAGGCTGTGCAAGAAGTGAATAATCAGTTTGAAACTCCAGCAATTACCGACGGTGTCTTGGATACCAATGCAAAGGTCAAGGCAGATGCTAAATTTACAGAAATTAAAACAGGAAATACAGAGCTAGATAAACTGTTAGATAAGGCCATTAGACTTGGTAAGAGCCAGCAAACAAGCGCCTCTAGTTCAAGTTCAAGTAGCAGTAGCCAAGAAAGTTCAAGTACAACGACTGATAGCAGTACGAGCAGTTCGTCTGCTTCATCAAGTTCAGCATCTGCCAGCAGACCAGAAAGTGGAGGTTTGTCTAGCGATGGTGTCAATCTTCAAAGAAGTGCTAGTCGTGTACCGTACAACCAATCAGCTGTAGATGATAGTAACAACCCTGCCTGGAATTTTGCTGATGGTGTTTTGGAACAAATCCTAGCAACATCACGCGCTCGTGGTTATATCACTGGTAATCAATATATCCTAGAACGGGTCAATATCGTAAACGGAAATGGTTATTACAACCTCTACAAACCAGATGGAACCTATCTCTTCACCCTCAACTGTAAGACTGGATACTTTGTTGGTAATGGAGCTGGTCACGCAGATGATTTGGATTACTAGGAGTCCGTTACAAAATTCTTTCCTTTCATAGGTAAAAATGATAAAATAAAACATATTAAACAAGAGGAGTGTCACATGACAAAAGCTAACTTTGGTGTCGTAGGTATGGCCGTAATGGGTCGTAACCTTGCCCTAAATATCGAATCTCGTGGCTATACAGTTGCCATTTACAACCGTAGTAAAGAAAAAACAGAAGATGTAATTGCCTGCCATCCAGAAAAGAACTTTGTACCTAGCTACGATGTAGAGTCTTTCGTTCAATCTATCGAAAAACCTCGTCGTATCATGCTCATGGTTCAAGCTGGACCTGGTACAGATGCAACTATCCAAGCTCTTCTTCCACACCTTGACAAGGGTGATATCTTGATTGACGGAGGAAACACTTTCTACAAAGATACCATCCGTCGTAATGAAGAATTGGCAAACTCTGGTATCAACTTTATTGGTACAGGGGTTTCTGGTGGTGAAAAAGGTGCCCTTGAAGGTCCTTCTATCATGCCTGGTGGACAAAAAGAAGCTTATGAATTGGTAGCAGATGTTCTCGAAGAAATCTCAGCTAAAGCACCAGAAGATGGCAAACCATGTGTGACTTACATCGGTCCTGATGGAGCTGGTCACTATGTGAAAATGGTTCACAACGGTATCGAGTATGGGGATATGCAATTGATCGCAGAAAGCTATGACCTCATGCAACACTTGCTTGGTCTTTCTGCAGAAAACATGGCTGAAATCTTTACTGAGTGGAACAAGGGTGAATTGGACAGCTACTTGATCGAAATCACTGCTGATATCTTGAGCCGCAAAGACGATGAAGGCCAAGATGGACCAATCGTAGACTACATCTTGGATGCTGCGGGAAACAAAGGAACTGGTAAATGGACTAGCCAATCAGCACTTGACCTTGGTGTGCCATTGTCACTTATCACTGAGTCAGTATTTGCGCGTTACATCTCTACATACAAAGAAGAGCGTGTACATGCTAGCAAGGTCCTTCCAAAACCAGCTGCTTTCAAATTTGAAGGAGACAAGGCTGAGTTGATCGAAAAGATTCGTCAAGCCCTTTACTTCTCAAAAATCATTTCTTACGCACAAGGTTTTGCTCAATTGCGTGTGGCTTCTAAAGAAAACAACTGGAACTTGCCATTTGCGGATATCGCATCTATCTGGCGAGATGGCTGTATCATCCGTTCACGTTTCTTGCAAAAGATTACAGATGCCTACAATCGCGATGCAGATCTTGCTAACCTTCTTTTGGATGAATACTTCTTGGACGTTACTGCTAAGTACCAACAAGCAGTTCGTGATATCGTAGCTCTTGCTGTTCAAGCTGGTGTACCAGTGCCAACCTTCTCAGCAGCCATTACTTACTTTGATAGCTACCGTTCAGCGGACCTTCCAGCTAACTTGATCCAAGCACAACGTGACTACTTTGGTGCCCACACTTACCAACGTAAAGACAAAGAAGGAACCTTCCACTACTCTTGGTATGACGAAAAATAAGTAGGTCTGCCATGGGGAAACGGATTTTATTACTTGAGAAAGAACGAAATCTCGCTCATTTTCTCAGTCTGGAACTCCAAAAAGAGCAATACCGTGTTGATCTGGTCGAGGAGGGGGGAAAAGCCCTCTCCATGGCTCTCCAGACAGATTATGACTTGATTTTACTGAATGCTCGTCTGGGGGATATGACGGCCCAGGATTTTGCAGACAAGCTGAGTCGGACAAAACCAGCTTCAGTGATCATGGTCTTGGACCATCGCGAAGAATTGCAGGACCAGATTGAGACAATCCAGCGCTTCGCCGTTTCTTACATCTATAAGCCAGTGATTATTGATCAGCTGGTGGCTCGTATTTCAGCGATTTTCCGAGGTCGGGACTTTATCGACCAACACTGTAGTCAGATGAAGGTCCCAACGTCTTACCGCAATTTGCGTATGGATGTAGAACATCATACCGTTTATCGTGGCGAGGAGATGATTGCTCTGACGCGCCGTGAGTATGACCTTTTGGCCACTCTCATGGGAAGCAAGAAGGTCTTGACTCGTGAGCAGTTGTTGGAAAGTGTTTGGAAGTACGAAAGTGCGACAGAAACTAATATCGTGGATGTTTATATCCGTTATCTACGTAGCAAGCTTGATGTAAAAGGTCAAAAAAGCTACATTAAAACCGTACGTGGTGTTGGTTACACCATGCAAGAATAGAGAAGCAGTTGCAGTTGTGTAACTGCTTTTTTTGAGAAGTTTCTATATATTGACATACGGTAAAGTCTTTGCTACAATCGTTTCAGGAGGATACAAGGAATGAAAGTATTGAAAAAAATCATGCAAGTTGGATTAGCAGTGTTTTTTCTTGGTCTTTTAGCGACAAGTACAGTATTGGCGGATACCACAGGTGGGCAGTTTGTTGATAAGGACAATAGAAAATACTATATAAAAGATGACCATAAAGCGATCTATTGGCATAAAATAGACGGTAAAATGTACTATTTTGATGATGATGGAGAAATGGTAGTCGGCTGGCAATACTTAGAAATTCCTGGGACGGGTTATCGTGATGATTTATTTGATAATCGTCCAGTTTTCGAAATTGGCCTTCAATATAAATGGTACTACTTTGATCAAGATGGGGTATTACAAGAATTTGTTGGCTGGCAACAATTAGAGGTTAAAGATTCATTAACTGTTGGTAAAAAATATGGTGAAGGCTTTGAAGGGCCAGAAGTTCTTAAATTAGCAAATTATTACTTTAATGAAGATCATTCTTTAAAAACAGGTTGGCTCTACGATCAATCTAATTGGTACTATCTAGCAAAAACAGGTCATTTAGGAAAAGACTACCTTGGTGGTGAAAGACGTGCGGGTTGGATAAACGATGATTCGACTTGGTACTACCTAGATCCAACAACTGGTATTATGCAAACTGGATGGAAATATCTAGGTAATAAGTGGTACTACCTCCGCTCATCGGGAGCTATGGCAACTGGTTGGTATCAGGAAGGTTCGACTTGGTATTATCTAGATGCTAAAAATGGAGATATGAAGACAGGCTGGGCTTATGTCGGTAACAAGTGGTACTATCTCCGTTCATCAGGATCTATGGAGACTGGCTGGTATCAGGAAGGTTCGACTTGGTATTATCTGCATGCAAGTAATGGAGATATGAAGACTGGTTGGTTCCAGGTTAATGGCAAATGGTACTACGCTTATAGCTCCGGTGCTTTAGCAGTGAATACGACCGTAGAAGGCTACTACGTCAATTATAATGGCGAATGGGTCCAATAATGAAAGAGGCGATTGTGAAGGAAACAATCGCTTTTTTTGTGAAAATATAATAAAATAGATAGGAGAAAATACTACTGTATGAAATGAGACGGTCTTTTCGTCTGGTTAAAGGAAAACATGACAAAAAAAGTTGGTGTCGGTCAGGCACATAGTAAGATTATTTTAATAGGAGAGCATGCGGTCGTTTACGGTTATCCTGCCATTTCCATGCCTCTTTTGGAGGTGGAGGTGACTTGTAAGGTGGTACCTGCTGAAAGCCCGTGGCGTCTCTATGAGGAGGATACTTTGTCCATGGCAGTTTATGCTTCGCTGGAGTATTTGGATATCAAAGAAGCTTGCATTCGCTGTGAGATTGACTCGGCTATCCCTGAAAAACGGGGAATGGGTTCGTCAGCGGCTATTAGCATAGCGGCCATTCGTGCGGTTTTTGACTACTATCAAGCCGACCTGCCTCATGATGTACTAGAAATCTTGGTCAATCGGGCTGAGATGATTGCTCATATGAATCCTAGTGGTTTGGATGCCAAGACCTGTCTCAGTGACCAACCAATTCGCTTTATCAAGAATGTAGGATTTACAGAGCTTGAGATGGATCTATCGGCCTATTTGGTGATTGCTGATACAGGCGTTTATGGTCACACTCGTGAAGCCATCCAAGTGGTTCAAAGTAAGGGCAAGGATGCCCTACCGTTTTTGCATGCCTTGGGAGAATTGACCCAGCAAGCAGAAGATGCAATTAGACAAAAAGATGCTGAAGGGCTGGGACAAATTCTCAGTCAAGCGCATTTACATTTAAAAGAAATTGGTGTTAGTAGCCCTGAGGCAGACTCCCTCGTTGAAACGGCTCTGAGCCATGGTGCTCTGGGTGCCAAGATGAGTGGTGGTGGGCTAGGAGGCTGTATTATCGCCTTGGTAGCCAATCTGGACCAAGCACAAGAACTAGCAAAACGATTAGAAGAGAAAGGAGCTGTTCAGACATGGATCGAAAGCCTGTAACAGTACGTTCCTACGCAAATATTGCCATTATCAAATATTGGGGAAAGAAAAAAGAAAAAGAAATGGTGCCTGCTACTAGCAGTATCTCTTTGACTTTGGAAAATATGTACACAGAGACGACCTTGTCGCCTTTACCGACGGATGCGACTGCTGATGTCTTTTATATCAATGGTCAGCTCCAAAATGAGGCTGAGCATGCCAAAATGAGCAAAATCATTGACCGTTACCGCCCAGAAGGTGAGGGCTTTGTCCGTATTGACACTCAAAACAATATGCCTACAGCAGCGGGCTTGTCCTCTAGTTCTAGTGGTTTGTCCGCCTTGGTCAAGGCTTGCAATGCTTATTTCCAGCTTGGTTTGAATCGGAGCAAGTTGGCACAGGAGGCTAAGTTTGCCTCAGGTTCTTCCTCTCGCAGTTTTTATGGACCGCTAGGTGCCTGGGATAAGGATAGTGGGGAAATCTACCCTGTAGAGACAGACTTGAAACTAGCTATGATTATGTTGGTGCTAGAGGACAAGAAAAAACCAATCTCTAGCCGTGATGGGATGAAACTCTGTGTGGAAACCTCGACGACCTTTGATGACTGGGTGCGCCAGTCTGAGAAAGACTATCAAGATATGCTGGTTTATCTCAAAGAGAATGACTTTGCCAAGATTGGGGAACTAACGGAGAGAAATGCCCTAGCCATGCACGCTACGACGAAAACAGCATCGCCAGCCTTTTCTTATCTAACAGATGCGACTTATGAAGCGATGGACTTTGTCCGCCAACTTCGTGAGCAAGGCGAGGCTTGCTACTTTACCATGGATGCCGGTCCCAATGTCAAGGTCCTCTGTCAGGAGAAAGACTTGGAGCATTTGTCAGAAATCTTTGGTCAACGTTATCGCTTGATTGTGTCAAAAACAAAGGATTTGAGCCAAGATGATTGCTGTTAAAACTTGCGGGAAACTCTATTGGGCAGGTGAGTATGCTATTCTAGAGCCAGGACAGTTGGCCTTGATAAAGGACATTCCCATCTATATGAGGGCTGAGATTACTTTTTCTGACAGCTACCGTCTCTATTCAGATCTGTTTGATTTTGCAGTGGACTTGACGCCAAATCCTGACTATAGCTTGATTCAAGAAACGATTGCTCTAGTGGAAGATTTCCTCGTTTATTGTGGGCAAACCTTGCGACCTTTTTCCTTGGCAATCCGAGGGAAAATGGAACGAGAAGGCAAAAAGTTTGGTCTAGGTTCTAGTGGTAGCGTCGTTGTTTTGGTGATCAAGGCCCTGCTGGCTCTGTATGATATTACGGTTGATCCGGAACTCTTGTTCAAGCTGGCTAGCGCGGTCTTACTCAAACGAGGCGACAATGGCTCTATGGGAGACCTTGCCTGTATTGTGGCAGAGGATTTGGTTCTCTACCAGTCTTTTGATCGAAAGAAGATAGCTGCTTGGCTGAAAGAAGTAAGCTTGGCAACAGTTTTGGAGCGTGACTGGGGCTTTTCTATCTCACACGTACAACCTGCCCTAGAATGTGATTTCCTAGTGGGATGGACCAAGAAAGTGGCTGTATCGAGTCAAATGGTACAGCAAATCAAGCAAAACATCAATCAGAATTTTTTAACTTCCTCAAAAGCAACGGTGTCTGCTTTGGTAGAAGCCTTGGAGCAGGGGAATGCAGAAAAAATTATCGAGCAGGTGGAAACAGCTAGTCGACTTTTAGAAGGCTTGAGCGCAGATATTTACACACCTTCGCTGAGACAGTTGAAAGAAGCCAGTCAAGATTTGCTGGCTGTTACCAAGAGTAGTGGCGCTGGTGGTGGTGACTGTGGCATTGCCTTGAGTTTTGATGTGCAATCAACTGAAACCATAAAAAATCGCTGGGCCGATCTGGGGATTGAGCTCTTATACCAAGAAAGGATAGGACATGACGACAAATCGTAAGGACGAGCATATCCGCTATGCCCTTGAGCAGAAAAGTTCCTATAATAGCTTTGATGAGGTGGAGTTGATTCATTCTTCCCTGCCTCTTTATGACCTGGATGAGATTGATTTGTCTACAGAATTTGCAGGTCGAAAGTGGGACTTTCCTTTTTATATCAATGCCATGACGGGTGGAAGTGATAAGGGGAGAGAAATCAATCAAAAGCTGGCTCAGGTGGCGGATGTCTGTGGGATTTTGTTTGTGACGGGATCTTATAGCGCAGCTCTCAAAGATCCAACAGACGACTCTTTTTCTGTCAAATCTAGCCATTCAAAGCTCCTCCTTGGAACCAATATTGGCTTGGACAAGCCTATCGAGTTTGGACTTCAGACTGTAGAAGAGATGAATCCTCTTCTCCTTCAAGTGCATGTCAATGTCATGCAGGAATTGCTCATGCCAGAGGGAGAAAGAAAGTTTCGAAGCTGGCAATCGCATCTAGCAGATTATAGCAAGCAAATCCCAGTTCCTATTGTCCTAAAGGAAGTGGGCTTTGGGATGGATGCCAAGACCATCGAACGAGCCTATGAACTGGGTGTTCGAACGGTTGACCTGTCAGGTCGTGGTGGCACTAGCTTTGCCTATATCGAAAATCGTCGCAGTGGCCAGCGTGATTACCTTAATCAATGGGGCCAGTCCACCATGCAAGCCCTTCTCAATGCCCAAGACTGGAAAGACAAGGTCGAACTCTTGGTCAGTGGAGGCGTTCGGAACCCGCTGGATATGATTAAGTGTCTGGTCTTTGGAGCCAAGGCTGTGGGACTGTCACGTACCGTTCTGGAATTGGTTGAAACCTACTCGATCGAGGAAGTGATTAGCATTGTCCAGGGCTGGAAAGAAGACCTGCGCTTGATCATGTGTGCCCTTAACTGTGCCACTATAGCGGATCTGCAAAGCGTAGACTATATTCTTTATGGCAAACTAAAAGAAGCAAAAGATCAGATGTAGAGAGGTCGGGACAAGAATCCCGCCCTTTTTTGTAGCCTTTTGTCAACTGTGGTGGGCTGAAAGAACCTAGTTTGTAGGAGCGATTTCTGTCCTATCTCCTTTTTCCATCCTCAGACCGAGGTGACTTTTTTGAATTGTGATAAAATAGAAGGGAGAGGATGCATCTATGAAAAAATTTCAAATCTTTTTATTTATCGAAGCCTGTCTATTGACGGGAGCTCTGATTTTGATGGTATCAGAGCATTTTTCGCGTTTTCTGCTAATTCTATTCCTCTTTTTGCTCTTGCTCCGCTATTATACAGGTAAAGAGGGCAACAACGTTTTCCTCCTTGTGGCGACTATTCTTTTCTTTTTCATCGTCATGCTCAATCCCTTTGTGATATTAGCTATCTTTGTAGCAGTTATCTATAGTCTCTTTCTTCTCTATCCGATGATGAATCAAGAAAGAGAGGAGACGGATTTGGTCTTTGAAGAGGTGGTAACGGTTAAAAATGAACGCAATCCTTGGTTTGGCAATCTCCATCATTTCTCTAGTCACCAGACCTGCCAGTTTGATGATATCAATCTCTTTCGTCTCATGGGAAAGGACACCATTCATCTAGAAAGAGTCATCCTAACCAATCATGACAATGTCATTATCCTTAGAAAGATGGTCGGAACGACTAGGATTATCATACCCGTAGATGTGGAGATCAGTCTCAGTGTCAACTGCCTCTATGGGGATCTAACCTTCCTCCATCAACCCAAGCGAGCACTTCGTAATGAACACTATCATCAGGAAACCAGAGACTATCTCAAGAGTAACAAGAGCGTCAAAATTTTCCTAGCCAGTATGGTTGGTGATGTGGAGGTAATCAGAGGATGAAAAAGCAATCGTATCTATTAATCGGGCTGACTTCTCTCCTCTTTATCCTCTTTTTGGCTAATAGTTTACTTGATATTTTAAATCTTGATTGGTCCTATTTGCTACAAGATATCGAGAAAACAGAAAAGTTAATCTTCTTAGTCTTGGTCTTTAGCCTTTCCATGAGCTTCTTTTTTGTCCTTTTTTGGCGTGTGATGGAAGAAATTTCTCGAAGAAAAATGCAGGTCAATCTCAAGCGACTGCTAGCAGGAAAAGAGGTGGTTTCTTTTGCAGATCCAGACTTGGATGCGAGTTTCAAGACCTTATCTGGCAAGCTCAATCTCTTGACAGAAGCTGTTCAAAAGGCTGAAAATCAAACCTTAGTTAAGGAAGAAGCAATCATTGAGAAAGAACGGAAGCGGATTGCACGCGACTTGCATGATACAGTTAGTCAGGAGTTGTTTGCGGCCCATATGATTTTATCGGGTGTCAGTCAGCAGGCTTTGAAGCTGGATAGAGAAAAGATGCAGACCCAGTTGCAAAGTGTCGCGGCCATCCTAGAGACAGCCCAGAAAGATTTGCGGGTCTTGCTCCTACATTTGCGACCAGTTGAGTTGGAAGAGAAGAGTTTGGTTGAGGGGATTCAAATCCTCTTAAAAGAGCTTGAGGATAAGAGTGATCTCAAGGTTAGTCTCAAGCAAAACGTGTCTAAATTACCTAAGAAGATTGAAGAACATATCTTCCGCATTTTGCAGGAGTTGATCAGCAATACCCTCCGCCATGCCCAGGCATCTTGTTTAGATGTCTATCTATATCAGACAGATGTTGAATTGCAGCTAAAGGTAGTGGACGATGGGATTGGTTTCCAGTTGGGAAGCTTAGACGACTTGAGTTATGGACTGAGAAATATCAAGGAGCGGGTTGAAGATATGGCAGGAACAGTCCAACTCTTGACAGCTCCAAAGCAAGGACTGGCGATTGATATCCGTATCCCCCTGTTAGAAAAGGAATCATAAAGGAGTAGAGATGAAAATTTTACTGGTAGATGACCATGAAATGGTCCGATTGGGCTTGAAAAGCTATTTTGATCTCCAAGACGATGTGGAAGTTGTGGGCGAGGCGGCTAATGGGTCTCAAGGTATTGCCTTGGCCTTGGAACTGCGTCCAGATGTCATTGTCATGGATATTGTCATGCCTGAGATGAATGGGATTGATGCTACCTTGGCCATCCTCAAAGAATGGCCTGAAGCCAAGATTTTGATTGTGACTTCTTATTTGGACAATGAGAAAATCATGCCAGTCTTGAATGCTGGTGCCAAAGGCTATATGCTCAAGACTTCCAGTGCAGATGAATTGCTCCATGCTGTCCGTAAGGTGGCAGCGGGTGAGCTAGCCATTGAGCAAGAGGTCAGCAAGAAGGTCGAATACCACCGCAATCATATCGAACTTCATGAGGATTTGACTGCGCGTGAGCAAGACGTACTTCAACTCATCGCCAAGGGTTATGAAAATCAACGTATCGCGGATGAACTCTTTATCTCTCTCAAGACGGTTAAGACCCATGTGTCCAACATTCTTGCCAAGCTTGAGGTCAGTGATCGCACTCAGGCTGCAGTCTATGCCTTTCAGCACCACTTGGTAGGGCAGGAGGACTTTTAGATGAGTCTTGCAGATTTACTTGATGAGCTAGAAGTAGCAAAAGACTCTCAAAAAGCAGGTCCCATGGAAGCCTATATGCGTCATCAATTTCTCTTTTTAGGTATTGCAGGTCCTGAAAGAAATGCACTCTATAAAAAGTATTTTCCAGAAGCGAAAAAAACAAGAATTATCGATTGGGATTTTGTAGACACTTGCTGGGAAAAGGAGCCTAGAGAATACCAATATGTGGCTGCCAACTATTTGAAAGCCATGCAGTCTTATCTAACGAAGGACGATTTGCCTAAGCTTGAGCATCTGGTCGTGATCAAGTCTTGGTGGGATACGGTAGATATCCTAGACCGAGTAGTAGGGAGTTTGGTAGCAGACCATCCGGAACTTGAAGAAGTGATTTTAAAATGGAGCCTATCGGACAATATCTGGCTGAGACGAGTCGCTATTGACCACCAGTTGTTAAGAAAAGAGAGAACAAATGTCCAACTGATGGAAAAGATCCTGCTCAACAATCTGGACCAGACAGAATTTTTTATCAACAAAGCCATCGGCTGGGCTCTACGAGACTACTCTAAAACCAATCCCGAATGGGTAGCACGTTTCATTGAAAAAAATAAGAAAAGAATGGCTGAACTCAGTATCAGGGAAGCAAGCAAGTACCTTTAGCATCATTGAAAAGCGCATTCATTACTTGAAAAAAGTCGCCCGTTTATGTTATAATAGACTGTATTTAAAAAATTTTAAGGAGAAATGACAGAATGTCTGTATCATTTGAAAACAAAGAAACAAACCGTGGTGTCTTGACTTTCACTATCTCTCAAGACCAAATCAAACCAGAAGTGGATCGTGTATTTAACTCAGTAAAGAAAACTCTTAACGTTCCAGGTTTCCGTAAAGGTCACCTTCCACGTCCTATCTTTGATAAAAAATTTGGTGAAGAAACACTTTACCAAGATGTGTTGAACGCTCTTTTGCCAAACGCTTATGAAGCAGCTGTAAAAGAAGCTGGTCTTGAAGTGGTTGCGCAACCAAAAATTGACGTGACTTCAATGGAAAAAGGTCAAGACTGGGTCATCACTGCTGAAGTCGTGACAAAACCTGAAGTAAAATTGGGTGACTACAAAAACCTTGAAGTATCAGTAGATGTAGAAAAAGAAGTAACAGACGCTGACGTTGAAGAACGTATCGAACGCGAACGCAACAACTTGGCTGAATTGGTTATCAAGGAAGCTGCTGCTGAAAATGGCGATACTGTTGTCATTGACTTCGTTGGTTCTATCGACGGTGTTGAATTTGACGGCGGGAAAGGTGAAAACTTCTCACTTGGACTTGGATCAGGTCAATTCATCCCTGGTTTCGAAGACCAATTGGTTGGACACTCAGCTGGCGAAACGGTTGACGTTATCGTAACATTCCCAGAAGACTACCAAGCAGAAGATCTTGCAGGTAAAGAAGCGAAATTCGTAACAACTATCCACGAAGTTAAAGCTAAAGAAGTTCCAGCTCTTGATGATGAACTTGCAAAAGACATCGACGAAGAAGTGGAAACACTTGCTGAATTGAAAGAAAAATACCGTAAGGAATTGGCTGCTTCAAAAGAAGAAGCATACAAAGATGCCCTTGAAGGTGCAGCAATCGATAAAGCTGTAGAAAACGCTGAAATCGTAGAACTTCCAGAGGAAATGATCCACGAAGAAGTTCACCGCTCAGTAAACGAATTCCTTGGAAACTTGCAACGTCAAGGTATCAACCCTGACATGTACTTCCAAATCACTGGAACTACTCAAGAAGACCTTCACAAACAATACGAAGCAGAAGCTGAGTCACGTACTAAGACTAACCTTGTAATCGAAGCAGTTGCCAAGGCTGAAGGATTTGACGCTACTGAAGAAGAAATCCAAAAAGAAATCGAACAATTGGCAGCAACTTACAACATGGAAGTGGCACAAGTTCAAAACTTGCTTTCAGCAGATATGTTGAAACATGATATCGCAATCAAAAAAGCTGTTGAATTGATCACAAGCACTGCAACAGTAAAATAATCTTAAAAGATAAAAAGCCCACCTGACTAGGTGGGTTTTCTGATGCTCTACTTTCCAAAAATATCTTTGAGGTCTGCGTCTGTAATCCCGATCATAGCTGGGATGCTTGACCAGTTTTCCTCGGTGAGGATGTAGGATAGAGGAGCTCCCTCTTGATTTGTTGTTTCAGTTGGGGCTGGGTTGGTTTGGTCAGCTGATTCAAGCAGATCCTTGAAGCGTTCAATCAGATAGGTCTTACGGGCAGTTCCGATATGTTTGACTGCATAGTCAAAGGCCTGTAATTCGCCTAGTAAGATGAGCTTGCTCTTAGCCCGTGTAATAGCTGTGTAGATTAGATTGCGTTCCAGCATGCGCTTGCTAGCACTAGTAATGGGCAGGATGACAACGGGAAACTCACTCCCTTGTGACTTATGAATACTCATGGCATAGGCCAGACGAATCTTGTACCATTCATTGCGTGGATAGATGACCTCATTGCCATCAAAATCAATGATAATCTCGTCTTGTTTTGACTCGGTGTACTTACTAGGGATCAGATCTGAGATGTAGCCTAGGTCTCCATTAAAGACATTGACTTCAGCGTCGTTGACTAGGTGAATGACCTTGTCCCCTGTTCGATAGTGACACTGAGTTGCTTCAAAGCTAACTTGTCCCTTTTGAAGAGGATTGAGTAGGCCTTGCATGAGTTGGTTGATGGCGTCAATACCAGCAGTTCCTCGATACATAGGCGCCAGCACCTGAATATCACGAGCCGGAATGCCACTTCTGAGGGCAGCACCAAGAATTTTCTCAATGGTAGCAGGGATATGGCCGCTAGCAATTTCAAAGTAGGAGCGGTCTGCCTTTTTCTTAGTAAAGTCAGCTGGCAAGATGCCTTGTCGAATCTGGCTAGCCAAGGTGACGATGGTTGATTCTTCACTCTGACGGTAAATCCGTTCCAAGCGAGTCTGCGGAATCAGGGGTATCTGGAGCAGGTCAGCAAGGACTTGCCCAGGACTAACAGAAGGTAGCTGGTCGCTATCACCCACGATGAGGATTTTACTGTTAGAAGAGATGTTGGAGAAAAGTTGGTTGGCTAGCCAAGTGTCCACCATGGAGAATTCATCCACGATAATAAAGTCGGCATCCAGATAATCTTCCAGATGGCTAGTATCATCGTCCCCCGTCATTCCCAAATGGCGGTGAATGGTCGCGCTGGGCAAACCTGTTAATTCATTCATGCGCCGAGCTGCTCGACCAGTTGGAGCTGCTAGAAGGATAGGCAGGTTGCTTTTTTTTCTGAGGTCAAGTCCTTCTAAAAGTGCATAGACAGCGATAATCCCATTGATAACAGTCGTCTTACCTGTACCAGGTCCACCTGTTAGGATAAAGACCTTGTTCTGGATAGCGTCACAGATAGCCTGTTTTTGAATGCTATCGTATTGGATACCCAGTTCCTCCTCGACAGTAGCGATATGCTTTTGAATGGTTTCTAAATCCTGATTTTTCTGTTTTCCTTTTTCAAGGATACGAACCAAGTGGCTGCGAATGCCTTCTTCGGCGAAAAAGAGACTATTGTCAAAGATTTTGGTATCAATCTGCTGAACCTTGTCTTCTTCGATGAGGTAGGAGAGTTCTTGGGCTACTTGGCTGGGATCCAGTTCTACGGGTCGGGAAGACTCGAGGAGAGTCAGGGTCTGTTCCAGCAAATCTCGGGCTTCCATGTAGGTATCGCCCGTATCCATACAGCCTTGAAAGAGACTGTGGACAAGGCCAGCACGAAAGCGCTCGGGAGCCTGACTTTCGATGCCTAGTTCCTCCGCTAGTTGGTCAGCAATGGTAAAACCCAATCCCTTGATATCCTCGACCAGTTGGTAGGGATAGTTTTCGACAATATCCAGCGTTTCTTCCTTGTAAAAGTCTTGAATCTGAAAGGCTAGTTTATTGGGAATGCCGTAGTTAGCTAGTTTTGCCAAGACCATTTCTGTCCCATAGTTGAGACGGAGGGTAGAGAGGAAAGCCTCACGGTTTTGGGCAGAGAGTCCTGAGATGCCTTCTAGCTTTTCAGGATGTTCCAGAATTTCGTCTATGGTATTTTCACCATAGCAATCCACGATTTTTTGAGCCGTTTTGAGACCAATTCCCTTGAAGTGGCTACTCGAAAAGTACTTAACTAGCCCTTTTTTAGTTGGTTTTGCCCGCTCATAACGGCTGATTTGCAGTTGTTCTCCGTACTTGGAGTGTTGAACGATTTGTCCCCAAAAGGTGTAGTCTTCGCCCTCAATCACGTCAGCCATGGTTCCTGTAATGATAATTTCAAAATCGTCAAAGTCCTCCGCATTGGTATCTTCGATATCTAGGAGGAGGATGCGATAAAAATTGCTGGGATTTTCAAAAATAATACGTTCAATGGTGCCTGAAAAATAAACTTCCATAGATTTCCTTTTTGATAGAAAAAGAGCTGGGATAGAGCTTTCAGTTAGGCTTTCCTTTGATTTGGGACTTGGTACAAGATATTGCCAAGTTGCAATCTAATCCTAAAAGCTAACTCAAAAAGACTATCACAGCATCTAGTTGCTGATTTTAAAAGATTCCGATACGGTTGAGTGGCCAGAAACGGAATTTGGCTTCTCCTTTGATTTGACTGGCTTTAAAGGTTCCGACATGGCGACTGTCACTGGAAACCAAACGGTCATCTCCAAGGAGGAGGTACTCGCCCTCAGGTACTGTAAAGCTGAAACTGGTGTTGAAATTCACATCGACAGTAAAGGCCTGAGCTTTCTGGGCTAGACTTCTAAAATACACCCCCTTATCTCCTTCAAAGCCTTTCCCCGAATAGGCGTTTTGCAGTTTATCATTTTTAAACTGTTGGAGGTAGTCTGCTAGGTAAGGTTCGTCGGTTTCTTGATTGTTGATAAAGAGCTTGTCGTTTTCGTAGCGAATGGTATCACCAGGCATGCCGATGACGCGTTTAACGATGTCTTTATTTCCATCATCTTCATGAGCAACTACAATGTCAAAACGGTTGATAGGGAGGTGTTTGACGACAAAGAGAATCTCTCCATCAGCTAGGGTCGGATCCATAGAGTGTCCTTCCACACGGACATTGGTCCAGAGAAAGAGACGACTAAGACCGACTAGTATAATGATGAGGAACGTAAGTCCCCACTCTTTTAGAAATGTTTTAAAATAATTCATAATTTACCTTTCTAGAAGTGCTTTGGCTTTTTCAGTGTTTTTAAAATGCAGTTTGGCACAGAAACGAAGTCCTTTCATGCCATAGGCTTGAAGGACTTTGCTAGCAACCTTATCAGATGCAGTTCCAGCGCCGCTTGGCAGTTGATAGCCTAGTTCTCGTCCAAGATTTTCCAAGTTTTCGAGGAAGAGGTCACGAGCGATGATGGAGCTAACTGCAACAGCCAGGTATTTTCCCTCGGCTTTTTCTTCTAAGCTAATTTTGTTTGGAAAACGGTTGGCTTCTTGCGCCAAGTACTTGTTATAGTTTTTAGGACTTGTAAAAGCGTCAATCACGATTTTTTCTGGCTGGACTCCTTTTTGGAGGAGGAGAAAGATAGCCTGGTTGTGAAGGGCAACCTTTACAGAAACAGCATTGTAACGCTCTCCGATAACTTCGTTGTACTTGCTCGGTGAAAGGAGGAGCGCTTGGTGCTGGATTTTTTCCTTGAGGATAGGGGCAATCTGACGAATCTTTTGGTCTGTCAGAGTCTTGGAATCCCCTACGCCGAGTTCTCGCAAGAAGTTGTGTTGGTCAGGTTTCACAAAGGAAGCCACGACAGCCAGCCCGCCAAAGTAGGAACCATTTCCCACCTCATCAGTCCCAATCATAGGAAAATCTTGTCCACTGTTTTCTTGTTGAACTTGGTAACCAAAGAAACTGGCGTATTGCTCAGCCATTTCGCCCTGCAGGAGGACTTTTCCAGAAGTATAAATGGAAACCGTTGCCTGAGGCAGTCGCAAAAAATAGCGAATATAAGGATTTTTACTAGGACTGAGAGCCTTCTGATACTGATTCAAAAAGCTCTGAATTTCCTGTTCATTTGGTGTGAGTGTGATACTTGCCATAGTCTCTATTGTACCACAAAAGCAGGAGAATTGGTAAAAACTGACAAAGTTAGCGAAATTTGGTATAATATCGTGAGGTGAATTTTATGGCAAATCTAAATCGATATAAGTTTACATTCGGGAAAAAAACATTAACCTTGACAACCGAGCATGACAACCTCTTTATGGAGGAAATTGCCAAGGTTGCGACTGAAAAATACCAAGCAATTAAGGAACAAATGCCTGGGGCGGATGATGAAACCATTGCGCTTCTTTTAGCAATTAACAGCCTATCGACGCAGCTTAGTCGTGAGATTGAGTTTGACGATAAGGAGCAGGAGCTTAAAGAACTTCGAAATAAGTTAGTGGCTGTCAAGCAAGAGCAGAGCAAGATTGAGGATTCCCTATGATTTCGATCCTTCTCTTACTGGTTCTAGCTTGGGGTTTTTACATCGGCTACCGTAGAGGTCTGGTGCTGCAAGTTTATTATTTCCTCGTGGCAGTGATTTCAGCCTTTGTTGCTGGGCAGTTTTATAAATCGCTGGGAAATCAATTTCACTTGCTTGTCCCTTATGCTAATCCTCAGGAAGGACAGGGTACCTTTTTCTTCCCTTCAGCCCAGCTTTTTCATCTAGACAAGGTCTTTTATGCGGGGCTGGCCTACCTTCTAGTTTTCGGAATTTGTTACAGTATCGGACGTTTTATCGGTTTGTTTCTACATTTGATTCTGACTAAGAAGCTAGGGGGCACCTGGTTTCGTATCGGATCAGGTGTCTTGTCTCTATTGGTAACCTTATTTGTCTTGCAAATGGCTTTGACCATTCTTGCAACGGTGCCTATGGCAGCCGTTCAAAATTCACTTGAAAAGAGCGTGGTAGCTAAACACATCATCCAAAGTATCCCTTTTACGACAAACTTTATCAAACAACTCTGGGTGACAAATTTAATCGGATAAAAAGGGCGGGATTTTTCCTAGCCCTTTGTTTACAGATTGGAGGACTAGGTCAAAACCTCTAGTTGCTACGATTTTGTAAACAAATATACAAGGAAAAAATATGAATACAAAAATACTAGAAACCTTAGAATTTAATAAAATCAAGTCCTTGTTTGAACCGCATCTCTTGACAGAACAAGGCCTAGAGGAGTTAAAAGTCTTGGCTCCAACTGCCAAGGTGGATAAGATCAAACAAGCCTTTACAGAGATGGAGGAAATGCAGGCGCTTTTTGTGGAGCAACCTCACTTTACCATCCTAGCGACACGTGAGATTTCAGCAGTTTGCAAGCGTCTGGAGATGGGAGCAGACCTCAATATTGAGGAGTTCCTACTCCTTAAACGGGTCTTACTGGCTAGCAGAGAGTTGCAAAGTTTTTATGCTAATCTCGAAAATGTTCGCTTGGAACAGTTGGCGAGATGGTTTGAAAAACTACATGATTTTCCACACTTGCAAGGGAGTCTTCAATCCCTAAATGATGCAGGATTTATCGAAAATTTCGCCAGTGAAGAGCTAGCATGCATCCGTCGGAAAATCCATGATAGCGAGAGTCAAGTTCGAGATGTCTTGCAAGACTTACTCAAGCAAAAAGCGCAGATGTTGACGGAAGGCATAATCGCTAGCCGAAATGGCCGTCAAGTCTTACCAGTCAAGAACACCTATCGTAACAAGATTGCAGGTGTTGTCCACGACATCTCTGCTAGTGGAAACACGGTCTATATCGAGCCACGTGAGGTGGTCAAGTTGAGCGAAGAAATCGCTAGTCTGCGAGCAGACGAACGCTATGAGATGATTCGTATCTTGCAGGAGCTCTCAGAACGGGTCCGCCCTCATGCTGCAGAGATTGCCAATGACGCTTGGATCATCGGCCATCTGGATCTGATTCGTGCCAAGGTACGTTTCATCCAAGAAAGACAAGCAGTCGTTCCTCAATTTTCAGAGAACCAAGAGATTCAGCTTCTTCATGTTCGCCATCCTTTGGTCAAAAATGCTGTCGCGAACGATATACACTTTGGTAAGGAATTAACGGCTATTGTCATTACAGGTCCCAATACTGGTGGGAAGACTATCATGCTCAAAACCTTGGGTTTGAGCCAACTCATGGCCCAGTCAGGCTTGCCCATTTTAGCTGATAAGGGAAGCCGTGTCGGTATTTTCGAAGAGATTTTCGCAGATATTGGGGATGAGCAGTCTATCGAGCAAAGCTTGTCTACCTTCTCCAGCCACATGACCAATATCGTAGATATTCTTGGCAAGGTCAACCAACACTCGCTCTTATTGCTAGATGAGCTTGGGGCAGGGACCGATCCGCAGGAAGGAGCAGCACTTGCTATGGCTATTCTGGAGGATCTTCGTCTGCGTCAGGTCAAGACTATGGCGACGACCCACTATCCAGAGCTCAAGGCCTACGGTATTGAGACAGCCTTTGTGCAAAATGCCAGTATGGAGTTTGACACAGCCAGCCTGCGTCCGACCTATCGCTTTATGCAGGGAGTTCCTGGTCGAAGCAATGCCTTTGAAATTGCCAAACGCCTGGGCTTGTCAGATGTCATCGTAGGGGATGCTAGTCAGCAGGTTGATCAGGATAATGATGTTAACCGCATCATTGAACAATTGGAAGAGCAAACGCTTGAAAACCGTAAACGCTTGGACAATATCCGTGAGGTGGAGCAAGAAAACCTCAAGATGAATCGAGCTCTTAAAAAGCTCTACAACGAACTCAATCGTGAAAAAGAAACCGAGCTTAACAAGGCGCGTGAACAAGCAGTCGAGATTGTGGAACTTGCTCTAAATGAGAGTGACCAGATTCTCAAGAACCTCCACAGTAAGTCTCAACTCAAACCCCATGAAATCATTGAAGCCAAGGCTGAGCTGAAGAAACTGGCCCCTGAAAAAGTCGACTTGTCTAAAAACAAGGTCCTTCAAAAGGCAAAGAAAAAACGAGCTCCAAAGGTTGGGGATGATATCATTGTTCTCAGTTATGGTCAGCGTGGTACCCTTACCAATCAACTTAAGGATGGTCGCTGGGAAGCCCAAGTTGGTTTGATCAAGATGACCTTGGAAGAGAAAGAATTTGACCTTGTTCAGGCTCAGCAAGAAGCCCCAGTCAAGAAAAAACAAGTCAATGTCGTCAAACGTGCATCTGGTCTTGGTCCACAGGCGAGACTAGATCTTCGTGGTAAACGGTACGAAGAAGCCATGAATGAGCTGGATGCCTTTATTGACCAAGCCTTGCTCAATAACATGGCGCAGGTAGACATTATCCATGGTATCGGTACGGGAGTCATCCGTGAGGGCGTCACCAAATACCTACAAAGAAACAAGCATGTTAAGAGTTTTGGTTATGCCCCACAGAATGCTGGAGGCAGTGGCGTAACCATTGTGACCTTTAAAGGATAGAGAGAAGAAGGAGTCAATCTTTCTGGAAAAAGAAATGAAAACTAAAAATTTTCATAGAAAACATTGACAAAGGCTAACTTTTCTTGTAGAATAATAAAAAATAAAATACCAACACCGAATGAAGTTTAATAGAAATGGAGAAAGGTTTGTTTTCCATGACTGTAAATGGACGGAACTCTGGAGAGACCGTAAAGGCACCGAAGGGGCAAGGCAGGCAACTGCTCAAACTCTCAGGTAAAAGGACAGAGCTAAGATAGACCGCTTTTTAGCATTTATCTAGGCATTCCAGAGTACATGTATCTTGCATGTGCTCTTTCTTTTGGGGTTGAAAAGATAGGAGAAGGAAATGTTAGAATTGCTCAAAGCGCTTGATGCTTTCGTTTGGGGGCCTCCCCTTTTAATCTTATTGGTCGGAACGGGAATCTATCTGACCATTCGTCTAGGCCTTTTACAAGTGGCTCGTCTCCCCAAGGCCTTTCAGTTGATTTTTACCAAGGACAAGGGACATGGAGATGTGTCGAGCTTTGCGGCCTTATGTACGGCTCTAGCAGCCACCGTTGGAACGGGAAATATCATCGGGGTCGCGACAGCCATCAAGGTTGGTGGGCCAGGGGCCCTCTTTTGGATGTGGATGGCGGCCTTCTTTGGGATGGCAACCAAGTATGCTGAAGGCTTGCTGGCCATCAAATACCGTAGCAAGGATGCAAATGGAGCTGTAGCTGGAGGACCCATGCACTACATCCTTTTGGGAATGGGAGAAAAGTGGCGTCCACTTGCTATCTTCTTTGCCCTAGCTGGTGTATTGGTGGCTCTTCTAGGGATTGGTACCTTTACCCAAGTCAATTCGATTACAGAATCCATTCAAAATACAGCCCAAGTTGATCCAGCTATCACGGCTCTCGTTTTGTCTGTTTTTGTAGCGATTGCAGTCTTTGGTGGCCTCAAATCCATTTCAAAAGTTTCGACAGCAGTCGTTCCTTTTATGGCTATTGTCTATATTTTAGGAACTCTTACAGTTATACTCTTTAATATCGAGAAAATCCCAGCCACACTTGCCCTGATCTTTGCTTCAGCCTTTAGTCCAGCTGCTGCGGTAGGTGGTTTTGCAGGTGCAAGCATTCGGATGGCTATCCAAAATGGTGTGGCGCGAGGAGTCTTCTCTAACGAATCTGGTCTTGGTTCAGCTCCCATTGCAGCGGCTGCAGCTAAGACTAATGAGCCTGTAGAGCAAGGCTTGATTTCCATGACAGGAACCTTTATTGATACTTTGATTATCTGTACTCTGACAGGTCTAACAATCTTAGTAACTGGTGTTTGGAGCGGAGATTTAAATGGTGTTGCCTTGACCCAGTCAGCCTTTTCAACAGTTTTTTCACACTTTGGGCCTGCCCTTTTGACCATCTTCCTTGTTCTCTTTGCCTTTACGACAATTTTAGGTTGGAACTATTATGGAGAGCGCTGTTTCGAGTTTCTCTTCGGTGTTCGTTTTATCTGGCTTTACCGTGTAGTCTTTGTAGTCATGGTCTTGTTGGGAGGATTTATCGAGTTGGATATGGTTTGGATTATCGCAGACATTGTCAACGCCTTGATGGCTTTACCAAACTTGATTGCCCTCTTAGTCTTGTCGCCAGTCGTCATTGCTGAGACTAAAAAGTATTTTAAACACTAACCCAATCACACTTTTAGTGTGATTTTTTTCATTTCATAGACATTTTCTATCAAGGCGATTGAAAATATATATTATTCAAGGGGGAAATTCTATGATAGACTAAATGACAATAAAATGAAAAGAGGTTTCTTATGACAACATTTACCATCCATACAGTAGAATCAGCCCCAGCAGAAGTGAAAGAAGTTCTTGAAACAGTACAAAAAGACAACAATGGCTATATTCCCAACCTAATTGGTCTCTTGGCCAATGCCCCTACCGCCCTTGAAGCCTACCGAACTGTCGGAGCTATCAACCGTCGCAATAGCCTGACACCAGTGGAACGCGAAGTAGTGCAAATCACGGCAGCCGTGACCAATGGTTGTGCTTTCTGCGTGGCAGGTCATACTGCCTTTTCAATCAAACAAATCCAGATGAATGATGATCTTCTTCAAGCCCTTCGCAACCGCACTCCGATTGAAACAGATCCAAAACTAGACACCCTAGCCAAGTTTACCTTGGCAGTCATCAATACCAAGGGTCGTGTAGGAGATGAAGCTTTGGCTGAATTCTTAGAAGTCGGCTATACGCAACAAAATGCCTTGGACGTAGTTCTCGGTGTCAGCCTAGCCAGCCTTTGCAACTATGCCAACAACCTAGCCAATACGCCCATTAATCCAGAATTGCAACCTTATGCCTAGTTCGAATCATAAATAAAATGAAGGCTGATTTATCCAGTCTTCATTTTTCTATGCTATTTTAAAGGCTTTTATGCTATACTAATAATAACATGATTATTGGAGGCTAGGATGAAAAAGCTCCCCTTGGTATTTTCTGGCTGTTTATTAGGTTTAGCAGGTGCAGGGAATCTGATTGCAGATACTTTGCCTGTTCTGTCGCATTTATTGAGTCTGACTGGTTTAGTTTTGTGGATTTTCTTTCTTGTTGTTCATCTTTTTAATTGGGAAGAAACCAAGCAAGAATTGACCAAGCCCCCTCTTTTGTCTGGGATGGCCACTTTTCCTATGGCTGGGATGATTTTAGCGACCTATGTCTTTCGCGTATTCCCTGCTCTTCCTTTGCTCGCACAAGGGATCTGGTGGTTTTCATTTCTCTTGGATTTGGTTTTGATTGCTATTTTTTCCATCAAATTTGCCTGTCCAGGGCGGAGGGTCAATGCGACTCCTAGCTGGACGGTACTCTATGTGGGGATAGCTGTGGCAGCCTTGACCTATCCTCTTGTCGGAATCATTGAAATTGCCTATGCAACCTTGATTTTTGGTTTTGTCTTGACCTTCTATCTCTATCCGCTTATTTATAGCGATTTAAAGAAACATCCACTCCCAATGGCCTTGCTTGGACAAGAAGGAATCTACTGTGCTCCCTTTTCCCTACTCTTGGCCTCACTAGTTCGAGTTGGAGGGGCAAGCTTGCCAACATGGCTCTTAATCGTCATGATTTTGGCGTCTCAATCTTTCTTTTTCTTTGTTTTAACTCGCCTGCCCAATATTTTAAAACAAGGCTTTCAACCAGCCTTCTCAGCCCTCACCTTTCCAACCATTATCACAGCTACTTCGCTCAAGATGGCTCAGGGAATTTTGAAACTTCCTTTTCTGGATTATCTGGTATTGGCTGAAACCGTTATTTGCCTCACTATTTTATTCTTTGTATTGGGTGCTTACCTGATTTGGTTACGAAAAAAGGTCTAGCTATCTTCTAGCTAGGCCTTATTTTTTATGGTTTGATAACTTCAGCTCCACCCATGTATGGACGAAGAACTTCAGGGATGGTCACAGAACCATCTTCATTTTGGTAGTTTTCAAGAATAGCAGCCACTGTACGTCCAACTGCAAGTCCAGAACCGTTCAAGGTGTGAAGGAGTTTCACCTTGCCATCGGCTTCATCACGGTAACGGATTTGGGCACGACGAGCTTGGAAATCTTCTGTATTTGAACAACTTGAGATTTCACGATAGGTATTTTGGGCTGGAATCCAAACTTCCAAGTCGTAAGTCTTGGCAGCTGAGAAGCCCATGTCCCCAGTAGAGAGAGCAACGACACGGTATGGAAGGTTGAGTTTTTGAAGAATATTTTCAGCGTTGGCTGTCATTTTTTCCAATTCTTCGTAAGATTCTTCTGGTTTGGCAAATTTGACCATTTCAACCTTGTGGAATTGGTGCAAACGAATCAAGCCACGTGTGTCACGGCCTGCTGAACCTGCTTCAGAACGGAATGATGGGCTCATAGCAGTGAAGTAAATTGGTAGGTCTTTTCCATCAAGGATTTCATCACGGTAGTAGTTTGTAAGAGGCACTTCAGCAGTAGGAATGAGTACATAGTTGGTGTCACTCAATTCAAAGGTATCTTCCTTGAATTTTGGATATTGACCAGTACCAAACATTGAGTCATGGTTAACCATGTAAGGTGTGATAACTTCCGTATAGCCCTCTTTACCATGCTCATCCAACATGAAGTTGTAGATAGCACGTTCCAAACGAGCCCCAAGCCCTTTATAGAAGAGGAAGCGAGCTCCTGTTACTTTTCCACCACGTTCCCAGTCAAGGATACCAAGGTCTTCACCAAGATCCCAGTGAGCTTTTGGTTCGAAGTCAAACTCGCGCGGAGTTCCCCAACGGCGAACTTCAACGTTGTCATCCTCATCAGCTCCGATAGGAACGCTGTCAGCTGGGATGTTTGGAAGAGTAGTGGTAAATTCTGTCAATTTAGCATCGATTTCTGCCAATTCAGCATCGAGAGATTTTACTTCAGCAGAGAGAGCTTGCATAGCAGCAATCTTGTCATCAGCATTTTCCTTATTGCGCTTGGCTTGAGCAATCTCTGCAGAAACTGTGTTACGTTCTGCCTTGAGATTTTCAACCTTGACCAAGATGTCACGACGTTTAGCGTCGATTTCTTTCATTTCGTTAAGGATAGCAGCATCTACACCACGTGTAGCTAGTTTTTCAGCGACAGCATCAAAGTCTGTACGAATACGTTTGATATCTAACATAAGAACTCCTTTATGAAAAAAGCACACCTAACAAAGCGTTGGAGTGGCAGGGCCACGGTTCCATCCAACTTCACAGGTGTGCACTTGATTCTGTATTTAATTGTTGATAACGGTAGAATTTCACTTATCTCCTCTATCTGCTCGCAGCATCCGCAGACTTTCTGAAAGAAGAGGATAACTTACTTATCCGTTGCTATGATTATACTAAAGTTTCTACTTTTTTGCAAATAGATTTTTAAATTTTTGTCCAATGGTCTGGAGCAGAGTCGGAAGTTTCACGACCTTGTCGTTTCCTAATTTTTCCCGAGCGATTTTGAGGATAGCCCCAGAGTCTTTTGAGGCAAAGAGGAATTTACCTTGATCAGTGAAGACTTCAAAGTGGCGGCTGATCTTGCGGCCACTTACGTTGGCTCCGATTTGCTGAATGCTGGACCAGGGAATCTGGATATATTGTTCGACATTGACATCGGGATAAAACTCCAAGGCTTGGTCCCCGACTAGAAATTTTCCAACTTTTCCAGAGATAGAGAGGTAAGATGTTCCAGTGGTTTGGAGGTCAATGACTTTATTGAGAGATTGGGCCATGATTAGTCTTCCTTACTTTCATCGAAAAAGGCATGGTAGAGAGCCTTGATAGCAGCCTTTTCTTGGTCTTTATTGACAACAAACATGATGGAAACTTCACTTGAACCTTGGGACATCATCTGGATGTTGATTTTATTCTCAGACAAAGCACGTGTCGCTGTAGCTGTTACACCGATGTGACTCTTCATTTTTTCTCCGACAATCATAATGATGGAAAGGTCGTGTTCGATTTCAGCATGGTCCACTTCAGCCTTTTGAACGAGTTGACGCAGAATTTCTTCTTCCTTGATAGGAGTGAGTTCGCGAGAGCGGAGAATGATTGAAAGATCATCGATACCTGTTGGCATGTGTTCCCATCCGATGTTAAGATCTTCAAGGATTTGCAGAACCTTGCGACCAAAACCAACTTCACGGTTCATGAGGTATTTCGACATGTTGATGCTGACAAATCCTGAGTCACCCGCAATCCCTACTACTGGGAATTTATCACTACTGTGTTTCAGAACGATACGAGTACCCGGATGGTCAGGGTTATTGGTATTTTTGATAACCAGAGGAATTTTCCCACGGTAGGCAGGGAGCAGGGCTTCATCGTGAAGGACTGAAAATCCAGCATATGCCAACTCACGCATTTCACGGTAGGTCAACTCAGGGATTGAGTGTGGTTGGTGAATGATACCTGGATGGGCAGCAAAGATACCATCGACATCTGTAAAGTTTTCGTAGAGGTCGGCTTTGACACCGGCAGCGATGATGGAACCAGTTATGTCGGATCCACCACGGGAGAAGGTACAGATTTGATTTTCCTTAGTGACCCCAAAGAAACCAGGAATAACAAGGACTTCGTTGCTGTCAGCCAAGCCTTCAATCTTGTCATAGCTAGATGGAATGATGCGAGCATTTCCAGGTTCGCTTGTTACGATAATTCCCGCTTCTCTAGGGTGAACATAGCGCGCATCGATGCCGTTTTGGTTAAAGTAAGCTGCGATAAGTTTGGCATTGTTGTTTTCTCCAGCTGCTAGGAAGGTGTCATAGAGAAAGTCATTTTCCTCAATAGGAAGAGTCGCTAAGGCACGGATGCTTTTAGAAATTTTTTCTAGAACTGATGGTTTTAAGCCTAGTTCGCTCACCATAGCCGCATAGCGATCGATGATCCAGTTTTGGCTCTTGCTGATATCATTTCCTGCTACATAATCACGATAGTATTTGATCAAGGCATCTGTAACCTTGGTATCCTCAGAATTGCGTTTACCCGGTGCAGAAACGACCACAAAACGGCGCTCTTTATCGCTTTTAACGATGTTTAAAACTTTTTCTAACTGACTAGCAGAGGCAAGAGAGCTTCCGCCAAATTTTACAACCTTCATAGGGACTCCTCAAGTAAGTATTTTATACGATTATAGCAGAAAGAGGGGCTTTTTTCAATGAAGAAAATAGTATAGTCTTTAGGATAAAGTGAGCGTTTTGATCAGCCGAGACACTTTCGATTGGTTTTCTCTTGCCTCTTTATCTAAAAAAAGGTATACTTTGACAATGAAATAATTTTATCACCTTATAAAAGGAGAAGCTATGAATCATATCCTATATCAGATCCTAGATGATCTTGCTATCATTACTTTGAATCGTCCCGAAGTGGCAAATGGTTTCCATATCCCAATGTGTGAGGAGATTTTAGAAGCTTTAACCTTAGCAGAACAGGATCAAGCTGTTCAGTTTATCTTGATTAACGCGAATGGGAAGGTCTTTTCAGTTGGGGGAGATTTGGTTGAGATGAAGCGTGCAGTGGATGAGGATGACATTCCTTCTTTGAATAAGATTGCAGAATTAGTCAATACAATTTCATATAAAATCAAGCAAATTCCTAAACCTGTCTTGATGGAGGTAGATGGAGCGGTTGCTGGTGCTGCAGCCAATATGGCAGTGGCAGTCGATTTTTGTTTGGCGACTGATAAGGCAAAATTTATCCAAGCCTTTGTTGGAGTGGGATTGGCGCCAGACGCTGGTGGGATCCATCTCTTGAGTCGTAGTATCGGGGTAACACGGGCTGCCCAACTTGCCATGACAGGAGAAGCTTTGACTGCAGAAAAAGCACTGGAATGGGGCGTGGTATACCGTGTCTGCGAGGCAGATAAGCTAGAAAAGACAAGAGAACAAGTTCTGAAGAAATTAAGACGAGGCTCAGCTAATTCCTATGCAGCCATTAAGAAGCTAGTTTGGGAAAGTCAATTTAAGGATTGGCAGAATTATGCTGAATTGGAATTAAAGTTGCAAGAATCTTTGTCTTTAACTGAAGATTTTAAAGAAGGAGTCCGAGCTCATTCTGAAAGAAGACGACCAAAATTTTCAGGAAAATAAAAAAATACTTGCACAATTCTTTGAAGTTTGATATACTTTTCGTGTCAAATGTTTTGAATGCAAAAGTTTTTTTGAGAAGGAGGGAATACTTTGGACTACCAACAAGTGAATGAGTATTTAACATCTATTTTTAATAATGTCCTTGTGATTGAGGAGGTTAGCTTACGAGGTAGTCGTTTCAAAGACATCTCCATCAAAGAAATGCACACGATTGATGTGATTGGGAAGTTTCCGGAGGCAACGCCAAGTAAGGTTTCTAAAGAACTGATGGTCACTCTTGGAACTGTTACGACCAGCTTGAATAACCTCGAAAGAAAAGGTTATGTTGAGCGCATTCGTTCTGATCAGGATCGTCGTGTGGTCTATCTGCATTTGACAAAGAAAGGTCGTTTGGTTCACCGCCTTCATAAACGTTTCCACAAGGCCATGGTCGAAAAAATTATCGATGGCATGAGTTCTGAAGAAATAGAAGTGATGGGCAGGGGCTTGACTAATCTTTATCAATTTTTGGAGGATTTGAAATAATGGCTTTTGCAAAAATAAGCCAGGTTGCTCATTATGTTCCAGAGCAAGTGGTCACTAATCAAGACTTGGCCCAAATCATGGATACAAGCGATGAGTGGATTTCAAGCCGTACAGGAATTAAACAGAGACATATTTCAAAAACGGAGTCAACGAGTGATTTGGCGACAGAAGTTGCCAAGAGTTTGCTGGCTAAGGCGAGCATAAAAGCGGATCAGATTGATTTTATCATTGTAGCGACGATTACCCCAGACTCGATGATGCCTTCTACGGCAGCTCGGGTTCAGGCAAATATCGGAGCTCATAGAGCTTTTGCCTTTGATCTTACAGCAGCTTGCAGTGGCTTTGTATTTGCTCTCTCAACTGCTGAAAAGTTTTTAAGCTCTGGACAGTTCAAGAAAGGGATTGTTATCGGAGCTGAGACCTTATCCAAGGCGGTTGACTGGTCAGATCGTTCGACAGCTGTTCTCTTTGGGGATGGTGCTGGTGGGGTTCTCTTGGAAGCGAGTGATACACGACACTTCCTCGTGGAAAATCTCTATACGGATGGCTCTCGGAGTGAGTGTTTGACCTATGGCCAAACGGCTCTGGCTTCGCCCTTCTCAGCTCAAGAAGCAGTTCCTGCTTTTTTGAAGATGGATGGACGAGCAGTTTTTGATTTTGCAAATCGAGATGTTGCTAGATCAATCAAAGAGACTATTGAAAATAGTCCAATCGCAGCATCGGAATTGGATTATCTCTTGCTTCATCAGGCAAATATCCGCATTTTGGATAAGATGGCTAAGAAGATTGGTGTAAACCGAGACAAGCTTCCTGCCAATATGATGGAGTATGGAAATACCAGTGCAGCAAGTATCCCGATTTTGCTCTCAGAGTGTGTGGAGAATGGCAAGATTCGTTTAGATGGTAGCCAGACGATTCTCCTATCAGGCTTCGGTGGAGGTTTGACATGGGGCGCACTCATTCTTACAATCTAGGTAATCATGTGGTAAACACATAGTTATAAATTTTTTATATTTTAAAGGAGTCCTATCATGGCAGTATTTGAAAAAGTACAAGAAATTATCGTTGAAGAACTTGGGAAAGACGCATCAGAAGTAACACTTGAATCTACTTTTGATGATTTGGATGCAGATTCATTGGACTTGTTCCAAGTAATCTCTGAAATCGAAGATGCTTTCGATATCCAAATCGAAGCAGAAGATAACTTAAAAACAGTTGGTGACTTGGTTGCCTACGTTGAAGAGCAAACAAAATAATTAACATATTACTAGAAGGAGTAGGGGAAACCCACTCCCTCTTGTTTAGGTAATAGTTTGAAATTCAAATGATAAACTCATCGAACTATTACGTAAGCAAGGAATGATGGAGGCACTATGAAAACACGTATTACAGAATTATTGAACATTGATTATCCTATTTTTCAAGGAGGAATGGCCTGGGTTGCGGATGGTGACTTGGCTGGTGCGGTATCAAAAGCTGGTGGTCTAGGGATCATCGGTGGTGGGAATGCACCTAAAGAGGTCGTAAAGGCTAATATCGATAAAATCAAATCACTTACGGACAAACCTTTTGGTGTCAACATCATGCTCTTGTCACCTTTTGTAGAAGACATCGTTGATCTCGTGATTGAAGAAGGGGTCAAGGTGGTTACAACTGGTGCAGGAAATCCAAGTAAATATATGGCTCGTTTCCATGATGCAGGCATTACAGTTATTCCTGTTGTTCCAAGTGTTGCTTTGGCAAAACGCATGGAAAAAATTGGTGCAGATGCAGTTATTGCAGAAGGAATGGAAGCCGGTGGACATATTGGTAAATTAACAACGATGACCTTGGTTCGTCAAGTTGCTGCAGCTGTTTCAATTCCGGTTATCGCAGCTGGAGGAATTGCGGACGGTGAAGGTGTCGCTGCAGGCTTTATGCTTGGTGCTGAGGCTGTTCAAGTTGGTACGCGTTTTGTAGTAGCTAAGGAATCTAACGCCCATCCAAACTACAAGGAAAAAATCTTAAAAGCGCGTGATATCGATACGACTATTTCCGCTCAACACTTTGGACATGCTGTTCGTGCCATTAAAAACCAGTTGACACGTGACTTTGAGCAGGCTGAAAAAGATGCTTTCAAACAAGAAAATCCAGATTTAGAAATCTTTGAGCAAATGGGAGCTGGTGCTCTTGCTAAAGCCGTTGTTCATGGAGATGTGGAAGGTGGATCTGTCATGGCAGGTCAGATCGCTGGTTTGGTTTCTAAAGAGGAAACTGTCGAAGAAATCCTAAAAGATCTATACTATGGCGCAGCCAAAAAAATTCAAGAAGAAGCCTCTCGTTGGGCAGGAGTTGTAAGAAATGACTAAAACAGCTTTTCTATTTGCAGGTCAAGGTGCTCAGTATCTAGGAATGGGGCGTGATCTCTATGATCGCTATCCTATCGTCAAGAAAACAATTGACCAAGCCAGTCAGGTTTTGGGTTATGATCTTCGTGACTTGATTGATAAGGAAGAAGCCAAGTTAAACCAGACTCGCTATACGCAACCAGCTATTTTAGCGACTTCGGTTGCTATTTACCGACTATTGAAAGAAAAGGGCTACGAGCCGGATATGGTAGCAGGATTGTCTCTTGGGGAATATTCTGCTCTTGTAGCAAGTGGTGCCTTGGACTTTGAGGATGCAGTTGCCTTGGTTGCTAAGCGTGGTGCTTATATGGAAGAAGCTGCACCTGCAGGCTCTGGAAAGATGGTTGCCGTCCTAAATACTCCAGTAGAAGTGATTGAGGAAGCTTGTGAGGCAGCCTCTAAAGTTGGAGTAGTGACCCCAGCCAACTACAACACCCCAAGCCAAATCGTTATCGGTGGTGAGGTGGCTGCAGTTGACCGCGCAGTTGAACTCTTGCAGGAAGCAGGAGCAAAACGATTGATTCCTTTAAATGTATCTGGTCCTTTCCATACAGCCCTTCTTGAGCAAGCCAGTCAGCAACTAGCTGGAGCTCTGGAGGGAGTGAGTTTCTCTGATTTTACTTGCCCACTAGTCGGCAATACGGAAGCTGCTATTATGGAAAAAGATCGAATCCAAGAGCTCTTGACGCGTCAGGTGAAAGAACCTGTTCGTTTTTATGAAAGTATTGCTGTGATGCAGGATGCTGGTGTGACCAATTTTATTGAAATTGGTCCAGGGAAAGTCCTGTCAGGATTTGTCAAAAAGATTGATAAATCAGCTAAGCTAGCTAACGTTGAAGACCAAGCAAGCTTGGATGCTTTGTTAGGAAACTAATGATCCCTTCTCCCACAAAATACAAGAGGAAACAGGAGAAAAGAATGCAACTAAAAAATAAAAATATCTTTATTACAGGTTCGAGTCGTGGAATTGGTCTTGCCATTGCTCACAAATTTGCCCAACTAGGTGCTAATGTAGTCTTGAATAGCCGCGGAGCAATCTCAGAAGAATTGCTGGCTGAGTTTTCAAACTACGGTGTCAAAGTAGTACCGATCTCAGGCGATGTTTCAGACTTTGCAGATGCTAAGCGTATGGTAGATCAAGCGATTGCAGAACTCGGTTCTGTCGATGTCTTGGTAAACAATGCTGGGATCACTCAGGATACGCTTATGCTCAAGATGACCGAAGAAGACTTTGAAAAAGTGATTAAGATCAATTTGACAGGTGCCTTCAACATGACGCAAGCAGTCTTGAAACAGATGATCAAGGCACGTGAAGGTGCGATTATCAATATGTCCAGTGTGGTCGGTTTGATGGGAAATATTGGACAAGCCAACTATGCGGCTTCTAAAGCAGGTTTGATTGGTTTTACCAAGTCAGTAGCACGTGAGGTTGCCAATCGCAATGTGCGTGTAAATGCTCTTGCACCAGGAATGATCGAATCAGATATGACTGCTGTTTTGTCTGATAAGGTCAAGGAAGCGACATTGGCCCAAATCCCAATGAAACATTTCGGTCAAGCAGAACATATCGCAGATGCTACAGTGTTTCTGGCTGGACAGGATTATTTGACTGGACAAGTTCTCGCTGTTGATGGCGGACTTAGCATGTAAAAAATAAGGAAAGATATAGGTAAGACAGATGAAACTAAATCGAGTTGTAGTAACAGGTTACGGATTGACCTCTCCTATCGGGAATACTCCAGAAGAATTTTGGAATAGTTTGCAAACTGGGAAGATTGGAATTGGAGAAATCACTAAATTTGACCACAGCGAATTTGCTGTGCACAATGCGGCAGAAGTTCAAGATTTCCCATTTGATAAATACTTTGTCAAAAAAGATACCAACCGTTTTGATAACTATTCTTTGTATGCCTTGTATGCGGCTCAAGAAGCGGTGACAAATGCAAATCTTGATGTAGAAGCAATCGATAAAGATCGCTTTGGTGTCATCGTTGCTTCTGGTATTGGGGGAATTAAAGAAATCGAAGATCAGGTTATCCGTCTTCATGAAAAAGGTCCAAAACGCGTTAAACCAATGACACTTCCAAAAGCCTTGCCAAATATGGCTTCAGGTAATGTTGCGATGCGCTTCGGAGCAAACGGTATCTGTAAATCAATCAATACAGCCTGTGCCTCATCAAATGATGCCATTGGAGATGCCTTCCGCTCAATCAAGTTTGGTTTCCAAGATGTCATGTTAGTTGGTGGATCAGAAGCTTCTATCACTCCATTTGCCATCGCTGGTTTCCAAGCTTTGACTGCCCTATCAACTACAGAGGATCCAACTCGTGCGTCTATTCCATTTGATAAAGACCGTAATGGTTTTGTGATGGGAGAAGGTTCTGGTATGTTGGTGCTTGAAAGCCTTGAACATGCTGAAAAACGTGGTGCAACTATCTTGGCTGAAGTAGTTGGTTATGGAAATACCTGTGATGCTTACCATATGACTTCACCTCATCCAGAAGGTCAAGGTGCCATCAAGGCAATTAAATTGGCTTTGGAAGAAGCAGAAATTTCTCCAGAGCAAGTGGCTTACGTCAATGCTCACGGTACTTCAACTCCTGCTAATGAAAAAGGAGAAAGTGGTGCGATCGTAGCTGTCCTTGGTAAAGAAGTACCTGTATCTTCAACCAAGTCCTTTACAGGACACTTGCTTGGAGCTGCGGGAGCGGTAGAAGCAATCGCTACAATTGAAGCCATGCGTCATAACTTCGTGCCAAAAACAGCTGGAACAAGTGAATTGTCAGACTATATCGAAGCGAATGTCGTTTATGGACAAGGCTTGGAGCAAGAAATCCCTTATGCTATTTCAAATACTTTTGGTTTTGGTGGACACAATGCGGTTCTTGCTTTCAAACGTTGGGAGAATAAATAACTATGAATTTAAATGAGATCAAGGACTTGATGGCTCAATTTGACCAATCAAGTTTGAGAGAATTTTCTTATAAAAACGGAGCGGACGAATTGCAGTTCAGTAAGAATGAAGCAAGAATGGCTTCTGAAGCACCAACTCAAGTTGTTCCAGTGCCAGCTGCAGTAGCGGCAAGTCCAGTAGTTTCTACCCCTTCAACTCCAGTAGAGAGTGCAGTGGAAGAAGCTCCAGTACCAGCTGAAACGACGGTTGCTCCGGAGGGTGATGTTGTTGAGAGCCCACTTGTAGGGGTGGCTTACTTGGCTGCTGGACCAGATAAACCTGCCTTCGTCACAGTTGGAGACAGTGTTAAAAAAGGCCAGACTTTGGTGATCATCGAAGCCATGAAGGTCATGAATGAGATTCCTGCACCTAAGGATGGTGTGGTGACAGAAATTCTCGTTTCAAATGAAGAAATGGTTGAGTTCGGTAAAGGATTGGTACGTATCAAATGATCGATATTCAAGGAATCAAAGAAGCTCTACCCCATCGCTACCCTATGCTCCTAGTGGACCGTGTCTTGGAAGTGAGCGAGGATACCATTGTTGCCATTAAAAATGTGACTATCAACGAACCTTTCTTCAATGGTCATTTTCCTCAATACCCAGTCATGCCAGGTGTTCTTATCATGGAGGCCTTGGCTCAGACTGCTGGTGTCTTGGAATTGTCCAAACCTGAAAATAAAGGGAAACTGGTCTTCTATGCTGGCATGGATAAGGTTAAGTTCAAGAAGCAAGTTGTACCAGGTGACCAATTAGTTATGACGGCTACTTTTGTCAAACGTCGTGGTACGATCGCTGTGGTTGAAGCAAAGGCTGAAGTAGATGGTAAGCTTGCAGCGAGTGGTACTCTTACCTTTGCAATTGGAAACTAAGGAGGTTCTCCATGTTTCGTAAAATTTTGATTGCCAACCGTGGTGAGATTGCGGTTCGCATTATTCGAGCTGCGCGTGAATTGGGCATTGCGACCGTAGCAGTTTATTCAACTGCTGATAAGGAAGCTCTTCACACACTTCTAGCGGATGAAGCTATCTGTATCGGACCTGGTAAGGCGACAGAGTCTTATCTCAATATCAATGCTATTTTATCTGCTGCAGTCTTGACAGAAGCAGAAGCCATCCACCCAGGTTTTGGTTTTCTTAGCGAAAATTCCAAGTTTGCCACGATGTGTGATGAAGTGGGGATTAAGTTTATCGGTCCTTCTGGGGCTGTAATGGATACCATGGGGGATAAGATCAATGCGCGTGAGCAAATGATCAAGGCTGGGGTTCCAGTTATCCCAGGATCTGATGGTGAAGTTCACACAGCTGAAGAGGCACTTGCAGTTGCAGAAAAAATTGGCTACCCAGTCATGCTTAAGGCATCGGCAGGTGGTGGTGGAAAAGGGATTCGTAAGGTTGAAAAGGCGGAAGACTTGGTCGCAGCCTTTGAGACAGCATCTAGTGAAGCCAAGGCCAACTTTGGAAATGGCGCTATGTATCTTGAGCGTGTGATTTATCCAGCTCGTCATATCGAAGTTCAGATTCTTGCAGATCAAGAGGGTCATGTTGTCCATCTTGGTGAACGGGACTGTTCACTCCAACGGAATAACCAAAAAGTCTTAGAAGAAAGCCCATCCATTGCGATTGGCAAAACCCTTCGTCATGAAATTGGTGCTGCAGCCGTTCGTGCAGCAGAGTCTGTTGGCTATGAAAATGCAGGGACGATTGAATTTCTTCTCGATGAAGCGAGTGGCAATTTCTACTTCATGGAAATGAATACTCGTGTGCAAGTTGAACACCCAGTCACAGAGTTTGTTTCAGGTGTTGATATCGTGAAAGAGCAGATTCGCATTGCTGCAGGGCAACCTTTACCTTTCAAACAAGAAGATATTGTCCTACGAGGTCATGCTATCGAATGTCGGATCAATGCGGAAAATCCAGCATTTAACTTTGCTCCAAGCCCAGGGAAAATTACCAATCTCTATCTACCAAGTGGTGGAGTTGGCTTGCGCGTGGACTCAGCAGTTTATCCAGGTTATACCATTCCCCCTTACTATGATAGTATGATTGCTAAAATCATTGTTCATGGGGAGAATCGTTTTGATGCTCTTATGAAGATGCAACGGGCACTTTATGAACTTGATATAGAAGGTGTGCAAACCAATGCAGACTTCCAGTTGGATCTGATTTCAGACCGCCGAGTTATCGCTGGTGACTACGATACTTCCTTCTTGATGGAAACTTTCTTGCCAAAATACCAAGAAAAAGAATAGACTTTCAAACAGTATGAGAACTAAAAGGGGGAGTTATGGCTCTATTTAGTAAAAAGGATAAGTATATTCGGATCAATCCTAACCGTTCCGTAAGGCAGAAACCACAAGCCAAGCCTGAGGTTCCTGATGAACTCTTTTCCAAGTGTCCTGGATGTAAACATATCATCTACCAAAAGGATCTTGGGAGTGAACGAATTTGTCCCCATTGTAGCTATACTTTCCGTATTTCAGCTCAGGAACGCTTGGATTTGACGATTGATTCTGGTAGCTTTGTGGAGATGTTTACAGGTATTGAAACTCAAGATCCATTAAACTTTCCTGGCTACCAGAAAAAACTTGCAACAATGCGTGAAAAGACAGGTTTGGATGAAGCAGTACTAACTGGTACAGCTAGTATCAAGGGACAAAAAGTTGCCCTTGGGATCATGGATTCAAACTTTATCATGGCTTCTATGGGAACCGTTGTGGGTGAAAAAATCACGCGCTTGTTTGAGTATGCGACGGTAGAAAACTTGCCAGTCGTTCTCTTCACAGCTTCTGGTGGAGCCCGTATGCAAGAAGGAATCATGAGCTTGATGCAGATGGCTAAAATTTCTGCAGCAGTTCAACGTCATTCCAAGGCAGGACTTTTTTACCTAACTATTTTAACCGATCCGACAACAGGTGGGGTGACTGCTTCTTTTGCTATGGAAGGTGATATTATCCTAGCGGAGCCACAGACTTTGGTTGGTTTTGCTGGGCGTCGTGTTATCGAAAATACAGTTCGTGAGACCTTGCCGGATGACTTCCAAAAGGCAGAATTTCTGCTTGAACATGGATTTGTTGATGTAATTGTTAAACGGAGAGAATTGCCTGAAACAATTGCTAAATTAGTGAGATTGCATGGAGGAAGTCGCGGATGAATATTGCAAAAATAGTCAGAGAGGCACGCGAGCAGAGTCGCTTGACAGCCCTTGATTTTGCCAATGGAATTTTTGACGAGTTTATCGAATTGCATGGAGATCGCTCTTTCCGCGATGATGGTGCGGTTATCGGTGGAATTGGCTGGTTAGGCGAACAGGCAGTAACTGTCGTTGGTATCCAAAAGGGAAAAAGTCTTCATGACAACCTCAAACGAAATTTTGGGCAACCTCATCCAGAAGGCTATCGCAAGGCTCTTCGCCTGATGAAACAGGCAGAAAAGTTTGGTCGTCCAGTTGTGACCTTTATCAATACGGCGGGTGCTTACCCAGGTGTTGGAGCAGAGGAACGTGGACAAGGTGAAGCAATCGCCCGAAACCTGATGGAAATGAGTGACCTCAAGGTTCCAATCATCGCGATTATTATCGGTGAAGGTGGATCTGGCGGGGCCCTAGCTCTAGCAGTAGCTAACCGTGTCTGGATGTTAGAAAACTCAATCTACGCAGTACTTAGCCCTGAAGGATTTGCCTCTATCCTTTGGAAGGATGGAAGTCGTGCTATGGAAGCAGCGGAATTGATGAAAATCACTTCACATGAACTCCTAGAAATGGGAATCGTAGACAAGGTAATCTCAGAGGCAGGGTTGTCAAGTAAAGAACTGCTAGGTTGCGTTAAAAATGAATTGCGTGCAGAACTAGATAGGTTGAAAGAACTACCACTCGACCAACTTATCGAAGAACGTTACCAACGCTTTAGAAAATACTAAGAATGACTAAATGAGACTAGAAAGGTCTCATTTTTTTATAGAAAATGCCATTCAGGTTGAAAAATTGATAGTTGAGGAGAAGACTAATAAAATAGATAAAAAAGAAGTATACTGTAGATGTGAGCCTACAACAATATTTTAAGAAGGTACTTGCAATGACAGGTACAGAAACATTTACAGTTCTTTCGTCAGAAGACTTAGACCAAGTTTCAGATGGTCTTGCTGTTTGGGAAGATGGTTATGGTAGGCGGTTATATTATAGAGAATTTTCTTCCTATATGGGGCAAGAGGCACTTAATTCTTATAGAGATGCTTGGAAGTACGGCTTCCGAGCAGGATAACCTTTCAAAAAAAGTACGATGAGAAACACAAAGAAACTAAGACAATTTGGAATATTTTTGCTTATTATTTTACTATCTACCTATTTACCACAAACAATTGGATTGTATGTGGCAATCATTTTAGGGTTAGGTGCTGATGTCTATTCCCTTATTTTAACAATAGGATTAGTAGGAAGTTTCCTTTTATTAATTTGGTGGTTAAAAAAGCAAAAGATGCTCTTTATCTTTGAGAAAAAGAGCTGGAACTGGTCAACTATCTTTTACTTGTTTGCATGTTATGTGGTTCATCAGATTCTCGGTAATTTTTGGACACGCTATGCTCATTTGATTAATGCTAGGAATATTCATGATGTCTATTTTGCGGTGATTCTTTCAAATGGACAACCAACTTTTTTATCTACAGTTCTTAGTTTTATCTTAACAGTCGTTATTGGTCCTATTTTGGAAGAGACGTTTGATCGTGGGTATTTTATGAACACCTTCTTTCCTAAGTCAAAGTGCTATTTAGATGTCATCTTATCAGGCCTTATCTTTGGGCTTAGTCATTTGATACTATCTCACAGAGACCCAATTAGTTTATTATATTATAGTTTGATTGGTCTCTTTTTCGCTCTTGTCTATCGTTCTACAGACAATCTTCGATTGACCATTCTCTGCCATAGTTTTTTCAACTTTCTCAACCATGCAAAACCTATCTGGATTTTTGTTTACAATTATATCTATTATCATTTTTTTAGATAGTGGAGGCAAAGAAAAAAGTGTTTGATATTTGTCAAACACTTTTTCTATTTACTGTTCTTCTGTTACAAACTGGCTGAGCAGTCCATTGATAAAACGGGCAGATTTTTGATCTGAGAAGTCCTTTGCAAGCTCGATAGCTTCATTAACAGCAACCAACTGAGGGGTGTCAAATGAAGTGATTTCAAAAACTCCCAAGCGAAGGAGGTTTCTCTCCACGAGTGTTAAACGCTCGATGGTCCAACCTGCTTTTAAATGCTGTGTGATTTGCTTGTCTAGTTCGTCTTTTTTAGCTTGAACACCAGAAACGAGATCTGTCAAAAAGGTTGGAAGTTGCACATCTGTATCTTCACGATCGTGTGTGTAGGCGAAACGACAAGCAGTTTCGACGTCTGTATCAAACTCAAGGCTCATGAGAGCTTGAAAAGCGCATTTACGGAGCTCACGTCTAGATTCTAATAGTGGACTAGTCATTGAGGAAGTCCTCATCAAACAAGTCTTTCAAGTCTGGTTTTGGTGTTTTATCTGGAACGATACCTGCAACGTGGATATTGATAGCAGCGAGTTCTACATCAGCCATATTGCGGACTGCATCTTTGACAGCTTTTTGGATAGCAACAGCTACCTTAGGAACTTTTACTCCGTACTCAAGGTAGAGGTAGATATCAGCTGTGAGTTCTTCGTCCACGTTTTTAAGATAAACACCGCGGCCGAGCGAAAGTTTTGAAAGGGTGTCAGATACTGATTTGTTTGAAAAAGAGTGAACACCCTCTACTTTTGCTGTAGCAATAGCAATGATTTTTTCAAGTACACGTGGGGCGATAACGATTTCGCCAAGTTGTTCTTCAATTCCCATAGAATGACCTCTTTCTAGAGATTAGGCACGAGAAACGTAAGTTCCTTCTGCAGTGTTGATAACGAGTTTTTGTCCTGCTTCGATGAAGTCTGGAACGTTTACGACAAGTCCAGTTTCCATCGTTGCTGGCTTACCAGAACCTGTAACAGTAGCACCTTTGATAGATGGTTGAGTTTCTGCAACTGTCAATTCAACAGTAGTAGGAACGGTAACACCGATTACTTCAGTTCCGTAGAATTGGATCTTCACTTCTGAGTTTTCAAGGATGTAAAGCAACTCGTTTTCAACGTTGACTACAGGGATTTCGTATTGGTCGTAAGTTTCTGTATTCATGAAGTAGGCTGTGTCATCCATTTTGTACAAGTATTGAGCTGGGACAGTCTCGATGATGGCTTGTTCAAATTTTTCCTCTGGACGGTAGCTTGTGTCAAATGTAGAACCAGTACGGACATCACGCAATTTCATACGCATGATTGTGTTTCCTTTACCTGGTTTGTGGTGGCTAGCTTCCAAAACGCGGATCAATTTTCCGTCAGCTGTTTCAAAGGTCATACCAGCTTTTAATTTACTTGCTTCAATCATGTTTTTACCTCTTTAATAAATATTATTACTCTTCATTTTACCATAAAATACTCTGGAAATAAAGCCAAAATAGTTATTGGGAGTTGGTAGAGAAGAAAAAACCAACCTTAGGGCTGGTTTTGTTCTGTCTAGTTTTCTTTCAACTTCGCCAATTCTTGGGCGAGTAGTTTAAGGGCAACTTGTGGGTTGGCTTGGCCTTTGGTTGCCTTCATGAGGAAGCCTGTGAAGGCCTTGTCTGCGTTGCGTTTACCTGACTTGAAGTCGGCAACGGCAGCTTCGTTATCTGCAAAGACTTGGTGGATGATTGGAATTAACACGTCTGGATCTGAGATTTGCACCAAGCCCGCTTTTTCCACGTATTCACGCGCGCCACCGCCATTTTTAGCTAGGTGGACAAAGACTTTCTTGGTAGTAGCTGAGGTCTTTAAGAAAGATATTGGTTGCTTCAATCCCGTAGAGACCTGTCCAAACCTTGTTGACCTCTCGTTTAGCGAGTTCGTTAAAGATGTCTTGATTGTCATTGAGGCTATTGAAAAGGTGGATTTTAAAACTCGAATAATTATTAAATTATTTGATACTCTTTAAAAATCATCTAAGATTTGCTAGCATTTAGCTTCTTTATGGAATGGCGCTCGATGAGCCATCCTACAATCCACCCTATTGCTAGCAAGTAATTTTCAAAAGCACCGATAGCATTTACAGGAGAGTGATACTCCATATAATTGAGTAAGTGATTTGTTCCTATTCCAATTCCGCCAATAATGAGAGCAAGAAGTGCGATTCGTAGATAGAACCAATCGTATTTAATATTGACAGCGAGAATAATAATCGATACAGCTAAATTCCATATTCCAATTTCTCGTTGCCAACCAGCAGATATTCCGTACCCGGAGTGGCTTCCCATGTACGATGGAAAGAAAATTTGTAGTATAGAAGCGCCTAACATAGCGATGATGACTAAGACAAATAGCAATCGTAAAAATTTGTTCATTTATTCTCCTTGTCTCATTCTCGTTTTAAAAGTAGAAAAAAGTGTATAAAGAGTAAATTACTCACTTTCTTTCAACTTCGCCAATTCTTGTGCAAGGAGTTTAAGGGCGACTTGTGGATTGGCTTGGCCTTTGGTTGCCTTCATAAGGAATCCTGTGAAGGCCTTGTCTGCGTTTCGTTTGCCTGATTTGAAGTCGGCAACGGCAGCTTCGTTATCCGCAAAGACTTGGTGGATGATTGGAATCAGAATATTTGGATCAGAGATTTGCACCAAGCCAGCTTTTTCCACGTATTCACGCGCGCCACCGCCATTTTTAGCCAGATGGACAAAGACTTTCTTGGCGATCTTAGAAGAGATAGTACCATCTTCGATGATGGCAATCATTTCAACCAAGTTTTCTGGTGTCAATTCGATTTGTTCTAGTGTTTTTCCTTCAGCATTCAAGAACTGAGCGACTTCGCCTTGGAGCCAGTTAGAGACTTGTTTGGCATCGCCACCGAGGGCAACAGCTTTTTCAAAGAAGTCAGAAGTGACTTTGTTTGCAGTCAACTGGCTAGCATCGTAGTCTGACAAGCCAAGGTCAGATACGTAGCGAGCACGCCGTTCTTTTGGAAACTCTGGCAATTCAGTGCGCATTTCCTCAATCCACACATCTGAGATTTCAAAGAGTGGTAGGTCTGGTTCTGGGAAGTAGCGGTAGTCTGCAGCACCTTCCTTAACACGCATGAGGATGGTTGCTTTGTTAGCTTCATCGTAACGGCGTGTTTCTTGACGAATTTGACCACCTGAACGAAGGATTTCAGCCTGGCGTTGGACTTCGTATTCAAGCCCCTTACGGACGTTAGAGAAGGAGTTGAGGTTTTTCAACTCAGTCTTGGTACCGAATTTTTCTTGACCATAAGGACGAAGGGAGATGTTGGCATCCACACGCATCGAACCTTCTTCCATCTTAACGTCAGAAATGCCAGCGTACTGGATGACTTCCTTGAGGGCTGTTAGATAGGCATAGGCTTCTTCTGGGGAACGCATGTCGGCTTCAGATACAATCTCAATCAATGGCACCCCTTGACGGTTGAGGTCGACATAAGAATAGCCATCTGTACCGTGGGTGTTTTTACCAGCGTCTTCTTCTAGGTGGGCGCGTTCGATACCGATTTTCTTGGTCGTACCGTCTTCTAGTTCCACTTCAATCCAGCCGTTATAGCCGATTGGCTCATCAAACTGAGAAATTTGATAGGCTTTGGGATTATCAGGATAGAAGTAGTTTTTGCGGTCAAAGTGCATCTTTTTGTGGATGTCCATGTTGAGGGCAAGAGCTGCCTTGATACCAGCATCGACAACCCCTTTATTGAGAACTGGTAGTACGCCAGGGAAAGACCAGTCAATCACGTTGGTGTTGGCATTTTGGTCATTTCCAAAGTGGGCAGAAGTAGGTGAGAAGATTTTTGAATTGGTGTTGAGTTCTACGTGGACTTCAAGTCCGATGACTGTTTCAAAGTTCATTAGTTGTCACCTCCAAAAATCAAGGGTTGTTGTTTGTGGTAGTCTGTTGTTGCTTCAAAAGCAGCAGCAGCTTGGTAAATGGTTTCCTCAGAGTACTTAGGACCGATCAATTGGAGACCGACTGGTAGACCTTGAGCAAATCCAGCAGGAATTGAAATTCCTGGGAGACCTGCCAAGTTGACTGGGATGGTCAAAAGGTCAGCCAAGTACATGGCAACTGGGTCGTGGTTGAGTGAGTCCAAGTCATAGGCAACGCTTGGAGCAGTTGGTCCCAAAATCAAGTCGTAATCCGCAAAGACGTTTTCGAAATCTTGGATGATGAGGGTACGGACTTGACCAGCTTTTTTATAGTAGGCATCGTAGTAACCTGATGAAAGACTGAAAGTACCTAGCATGATACGGCGTTTCACTTCTTCACCGAAACCTTGGCTACGGCTGTTTACATAGATTTCATCAAGGTTAGTCGCATCCTCTGCGCGGTAGCCGTAACGGATACCATCAAAGCGTTGCAAGTTTGAGGATGCTTCTGATGAAGCGATAATGTAGTAAACTGCCACACCGTATTTGGAGTGAGGAAGGCTAACTTCTTCGACGATGGCACCGAGTTTTTCAAAGTGTTTGGCTGCATTCAGAATGGTTTCCTTAACCTCAGGGTCAATCCCTTCACCAAGGTATTCCTTAGGCAAAGCAATTGTCATGCCCTTGATGTCTTGGCCGATTTTTGAAGTAAAGTCAGCAATGCGGACAGGAGCAGAAGTAGAGTCTTTAGTATCTTCGCTAGCAATCGCATTGAGCAAGAGGGCATTTTCTTTAACAGTTGGTGCAAAAGGTCCAATCTGGTCTAATGAGCTACCAAAGGCAATGAGACCGAAACGAGAAACTGTTCCGTAGGTTGGTTTGAGACCAACAATCCCGTTGAAGGCAGCAGGTTGGCGGATAGAACCACCAGTATCAGAACCAAGTGACAAGCGGACTTGCCCAGAAGCAACAGCTGCCACAGAGCCACTTGATGAACCACCAGGAACCTTGCTGTGGTCCCAAGCATTTTTAGTTGCGCCGTAGTGTGAAGTTTCACCTGAACCACCCATGGCAAACTCGTCCATGTTGGTTTTTCCGACAACAATCATTCCCTTAGCTTTGGCATTGGCAACGGCTGTCGCATCAAAGATAGGCTCGTAGTTGTAGAGCATTTTTGAGGCTGCAGTTGTAAGAATACCGTCTGTAGAGATATTATCCTTAACAGCCAGTGGAATTCCTGAAAGGACATTATCCGCGTCAATTCCAGCTTCATCAATGGCTTTAGCTTGAGCAAGAGCTTGCTCTTCAGCAATAGTGACAAAAGCGTTGATAGCTGTCTCGCGAGATTTGATATCTTCAAGCGTAGCTTGTGTCAATTCAGTCGCAGAAATTTCCTTAGAGACAAGGAGATTGTGCAAGTCTTCAATAGTTTTGTTATTAAAAGTCATTAGGCATCTCCCCCATCATCTAGGATAGCTGGTACCTTGATATAGTAGTTTTCTTTTTCAGGTACGTTTTTAAACAGGCGGTCACGGTCTGTTCCTTCTTCGGCCACATCAGGGCGGAGTACGGTCTTGCGGTCAGCCATGGTCGTAGTAGGTGCAATACCAGTTGTGTCGACTTCGCCCAGCAACTCAACCATGTCAACAATTTTAGACAAGGTTGTCGCAAAGGCGGCAGTTTCTTCTCCAGAGAATTTTAATTTTGAAAGATTGGCAACGTGTGTTACCTCTTCTTGCGTAATTTTCATCTTGCATCCTTTCGTGAAATGATGATTTTTAGTCTGTTCTATTTTACCATAATTTCCTATAAATAAGGGAGCCAAACTGAAAAGAAATAGAAATTGAAAAATCGCTTTTAATTCGCTATAATAGTTAAACTAAAAGAAAAATTAAGTGAAACTAGAGATTAATGTAGGAAGAATTCCCCGAAAGATGAGTTAGGATAGAAAATATGCTACATAATTTTTTTACAAGATTCCAAACCATTCCTCCTCCCATTCCTCCTTTTTGGTACGGAATCATGATGCTTCTCTTAGTGCTTTGTATTTATGGGGCACTTGCTTATCACAAAAATCCGAAATTTGTCCGCTTGTTTAAGGGAATTCAGATCCTCCAGTTACTGGCCCTATATAGTTGGTATGTTGGCTTTGGGATTCCATTTTCTAATAGCCTTCCATTTTATCATTGCCGTTTAGCAATGTTTGCGGTAGTTTTCTTACCAGATAAATGGCGGAGCAAGCAATATTTTGCCCTCTTAGGAGCAAGTGGAGCGGTCTTCGCCTTGGTTTACCCCGTTTTTGACCCCTATGATTTCCCCCATATTACCAGTTTTTCATTTTTGATTGGGCACTATGCCCTTCTAGTGAATTCCTTGGTTTACTTGATGAATCACTATGACAAGAGTCTGCTCAAGAAATATATGATCGTAGTCTATACTTTCGTTCTCAATTTCTTTCTAGTTGGGGTTAATCAGGTGACTGGTGGAAATTATGGTCTCTTAAGAGATACACCGTTTATCTCGAATGCTCCTCTATGGATAAAGTACCTCCTTGTGTCGGTCATTCTTTCACTGGCTCTTGTTTTCTTTGATATTTTGTTCAAAAAACGATGGAAAAAGAGAAAACAGATGAAATCTGTACTCTAGCTTGCCTTTTCATCATACGAGCAATTGAAAAACTCCATAAAATCCGATATAATGGTGAGTTGAAAGGAATGGTAAAATCCAATGTAAAAATCATTCTTAGCTACTGAAACAACTAAAATAGAAAATCAAAGAAAGAGAACTTATGACTATTCAAGAAGAAATCAAGAAACGCCGTACTTTTGCCATTATCTCTCACCCGGACGCGGGTAAAACGACTATTACAGAGCAATTGCTCTATTTTGGGGGAGAGATTCGTGAGGCTGGTACCGTAAAAGGTAAGAAAACAGGGACTTTTGCTAAGTCTGACTGGATGGATATCGAGAAACAACGTGGGATTTCGGTTACTTCATCTGTTATGCAGTTTGACTATGATGGCAAGCGCGTGAATATCCTCGATACACCAGGGCATGAGGACTTCTCAGAAGACACCTATCGGACCTTGATGGCGGTGGATGCTGCGGTTATGGTCGTGGACTCTGCCAAGGGTATTGAGGCCCAAACCAAGAAATTGTTTGAGGTTGTGAAGCACCGTGGCATTCCAGTCTTTACCTTTATGAACAAGCTAGACCGTGATGGACGTGAGCCGCTAGACCTCTTGCAAGAACTAGAAGACGTCTTGGGTATTGCGAGCTATCCTATGAACTGGCCAATCGGGATGGGGAAAGCCTTCGAAGGCTTGTATGACCTCTATAACCAACGTTTGGAGCTTTATAAAGGAGATGAACGTTTTGCCAGTCTGGAAGAAGGGGATAAGCTCTTTGGAAGCAATCCTTTCTACGCTCAGGTTAAGGACGACATCGAACTGTTGCAAGAAGCAGGAAATGAATTTTCAGAAGAAGCTATTTTAGCGGGTGAATTAACACCAGTCTTCTTCGGATCAGCCCTGACTAACTTTGGGGTGCAGACCTTCCTTGAGACCTTCCTTAAGTTTGCTCCAGAGCCACATGGACACAAGAAAACAGACGGCGAAATTGTCGATCCTTATTATAAGGATTTCTCAGGATTCGTCTTTAAAATCCAAGCCAACATGGACCCTCGTCACCGTGACCGCATTGCCTTTGTCCGTATCGTATCAGGTGAGTTTGAGCGAGGGATGAGTGTCAATCTGCCTCGTACTGGGAAGACTGCCAAGCTTTCTAATGTCACCCAGTTTATGGCAGAAAGTCGTGAGAATGTGACCAATGCCGTAGCAGGTGATATCATCGGGGTTTACGATACCGGTACTTATCAGGTTGGAGACACCTTGACGGTTGGAAAAAACAAGTTTGAATTTGAACCCCTTCCAACCTTTACACCTGAGATTTTCATGAAAGTTTCTGCTAAGAACGTTATGAAACAAAAATCCTTCCACAAGGGTATCGAACAATTGGTGCAAGAAGGAGCCATCCAACTTTATAAGAATTACCAAACAGGCGAGTACATGTTGGGTGCTGTCGGCCAACTCCAGTTTGAAGTCTTCAAGCACCGTATGGAAGGTGAGTACAACGCGGAAGTTGTCATGACTCCAATGGGTAAGAAGACAGTTCGTTGGATCAAGCCAGAGGACTTGGATGAACGCATGTCTTCTAGTCGAAATATCTTGGCAAAAGACCGCTTCGACCAACCTGTCTTCCTCTTCGAAAATGACTTTGCCCTCCGCTGGTTTGCCGACAAGTATCCAGATGTTGAGTTGGAAGAGAAGATGTAAATCGTTACAAATGACTAGCAACATAAAGTTGCTGTCATTTGACGGTAACCGCTATGGCGGTCTACCTAAACGCTTCACTAGGAAAAATCCACGAATATTATCAATTCGTGGATTTTTTCATATAGTAAAGGTAATTGAAGTCAAAGGTAAATTAAAAACCCCAGAGAAATCATGGTATGTGAATTCTATGGGGTTTTTCTAGTTATGTGACTATTAGTCCGTCTCGCTCCGTAAGGTGCGAGACAAATAAACCACCCGCTATGCGGGTGCGCGTCGAAGGTTATACAAAAAAACTCCAAACGCGATACAATAAAGGTGTTCAAGCCAATTGTAAAGCGAAAGGAGAAAATATGGCACAAAAGGCACATAGTTTATCACACACAAAGTGGATGTGTAAATATCACATTGTGTTCACCCCTAAGTATAGACGAAAAATCATTTATAATCAATATCGAAGTAGTTTAGGCGAAATATTTCATCGTTTGTGCAGCTATAAAGGTGTTGAAATTATCGAAGGTCACTTGATGCCTGATCATGTACATATGTTAGTAAGTATTCCACCGAGGATAAGTGTTTCAAGTTTCATGGGATATTTAAAAGGTAAAAGTGCACTCATGATGTTTGATAAACACGCTAATCTCAAGTACAAGTTTGGCAACCGGCATTTTTGGGCAGAAGGTTATTATGTGAGTACAGTAGGACTTAATGAAGCCACAATTAAGAAATATATTCAAGATTAA